>DASWBF010000583.1:0-11078 GCA_036390735.1 Mycobacterium sp.
GTCATCCGTGCCGCGATGTCGGTGATCGCCTCGTCCCAGGTGGCCTCCACATACGAATCGCCGACGCGGCGCATCGGGTTCAGGATTCGCCGCGGATGTTCGACCATCTGGTTCGCCGTGCGGCCCTTGGCGCAGAAGTCCTGCCAGCTGTGGGGGTTGTCCTTGTCGGCGGAGATCTTGATCACCCGATTGTCCTCGACCGTCACTGCAATGCCGCACGCTGCCAGGCAGTATCGGCAAAACGTGTAGACGGTCTCCGGCTCAACCGCTGTCATTACGACGAGACTACGTCGCTAGGCCTGCGTCATCGCCCAATAAGCGCCACGCTTAGCCATCAGCTCGGTGTGACTACCCCGCTCGACGATCCGCCCGTCATCCATCACCAGGATCACGTCGGCATCGCGGATCGTCGAAAGCCGGTGGGCGATAATGAAACTCGTACGGTCACGACGCAGCTCGCTCATCGCATGCTGGACTAGCACCTCGGTGCGGGTGTCCACCGAGCTGGTGGCCTCGTCGAGGATCAGCAGCTGCGGTTGGGCGAGAAATGCCCGAGCGATCGTGATCAATTGCTTCTCGCCGGCGCTGATGTTGCCGCCGTCGTCGCTCACCGGAGTGTCGTAGCCCTCCGGCAGTGTGTGCACGAACCGGTCGACGTACGCGGCCCTAGCAGCAGCCAGCACCTCGTCGTCGCCGGCGCCGGGACGGCCGTAACGGATGTTCTCGGCGATCGATCCACCGAACAGCCACGTGTCCTGCAATACCATCCCGATGCGTGATCGCAGTGACTGGCGGCTCACCGTCGCGACGTCGACGCCGTCGACGAGGATCCGGCCGGAGTCGACCTCGTAGAACCGCATCAGCAGGTTCACCAGCGTGGTCTTGCCCGCACCCGTCGGCCCGACGATCGCCACCGTGCTGCCGGGATCCGCCACGAACGACAGGTCTTCGATCACCGGGGTGCCGCGACGGTAACTGAAGTTCACCCGCTCGAACTCGACGCGGCCGACCCGGCCGTTGACCGACGGCAGCGGCAGTCCGGTGTCGGGCGTCTGTTCTTCGGTGTCGAGCAGGTCGAAAACCCGCTCAGCGCTTGCCATTCCGGACTGGAGCGTGTTGTACATCGCGGCAACCTGGGTCAGCGGCTGGTTGAACTGGCGCACGTACTGGGTGAACGCCTGGATGCTGCCCAGCGTGATCTGTCCTGTCGCCACCTGCAGGCCGCCGACCACCGCCACGGCGACGTAGCTGAGGTTGCCGATGAACATCGTGAACGGCGACACCAGTCCCGAAAAGAACTGCGCGCCAAAGCTGGCGTCGTACAGGTCGCCGTTGAGCTCGCGGAACCTCTGCTGAGCATGCGCCCGGTGGCCGAACGTCTTGACCAGGGTGAAGCCGCTATACGTCTCTTCGATGTGGGCGTTCAGCCGCCCGGTGTTGGTCCACTGCGCGACGAACAGCCGCCGCGATCTGCGTGCGATCGTCCGAGTCACCCACAGCGACAACGGAACGGTCAGCACGGTGATCATCGCCAGTAGCGGCGAGATCGTCAGCATCATCACCAGCACGGCGACCACCGTCAGCACCGACGTCAACAGCTGGCTGATCGTCATCGACAGCGACGTCTGAATGTTGTCGACGTCGTTGGTGACCCGGCTCAGCACCTCACCGCGCTGCCGAGAATCGAAGTACGACAACGGCAACCGGTGCACCTTGTCCTCGACATCGGCTCGCAGCGTCACCATCGTGCGCTGCACCGTGACGTTCAGCAGCCGGAATTGCGCCCAAACCAGCACTGCCGCAAGTAGATAGAGGCCCAGTGCCAGCAGCAGGGTGCGGCCGATCGCCGCGAAGTCCACACCGACGCCCGGCGTGACGTTCATCCGAGACAACAGGTCGGCGAACGTCCCGTCGCCGCGGGCTCGCGCGGCCTCGACGGCCTGCTCCTTGGTGATGCCCGCGGGCAGCTGCCGCCCGATGACCCCGTTGAACAGCAGGTCGGTCGCATGCCCGAGGATTCGCGGACCGATGACGCCGATCGCGATGCCGACGATACCCAGTCCGATCACGGCCGCGGTCAACCCGCGCTGCGGAGTCAGTCGCTTCAGAAGCCGGATCGCGGCACCCCGGAAATCGCGCGACCGTTCCGGCGCGGACGGCATCCCGCCCTGCATCATCCGCATCGGCGCGCTCATGTCCGCACCCCTACCGCCTGCGAGTCCGCGAATTCCGCGTACTGAGCGCACTCGGCAATCAGAGCCTCGTGGGTTCCTGCGCCGACCACGCGTCCGTCGTCGACGACGACGATGTAATCGGCCTCGGCGACAGTCGAAATACGTTGCGATACAACGATAACGGTCGATTCTGCCGACACGTGCCGCAGTGCCGCCCGCACGCGCGCGTCGGTGTGTACGTCGAGCGCCGAGAACGCGTCGTCGAACAGGTAGATCGTCGGTCGGCGGATCACCGCGCGCGCGATCGCCAGGCGCTGCCGTTGCCCGCCGGAGAAGTTGATGCCGCCTTGCGCCACAGGCATTCCCAGCCCGTCGGCGTGCGCCCGCACGAAGCTGTCGGCCGACGCCACCCGCAGCGCCTCCCACATCTCGGCGCCGGTGGCGTCGGCCTTTCCGTAGCGCAGGTTGTCGGCCACGGTGCCGGAGAAAAGGTAGCCGCGTTGCGGCACCAATCCGACCGTCGACCACAGCGTCTCGATGTCGTAGTCGCGGACGTCGACGCCGTCGACGGTCACCGACCCCGCGGTCACGTCGTACAGCCGGCAGATCAGCGACACCAGCGTCGACTTGCCCGACCCGGTGCTCCCGACGATCGCGGTCACGCTTCCGGGCCGTGCGGTCAACGAGATGTCTTCCAGCACCGGCCTGTCGGCGCCCGGGTAGGAAAACGTCGCCGACTCCAGTCGCACGAGCCCCGCCTTCGGAGCCGCCGTCACCGGATCCGGGGGGCTGGTGATTGTGGGGCGGGTCGACAACACGTCGGTGATCCGTTCGGCGCACACCGACGCCCGCGGCAGCAGGATGAGAAGGAAAGTCGCCATCATCACAGCCATCAGGATCTGCATGAAATAGGACAGGAACGCGATCAGCGACCCGACCTGCATCTGCCCGGCGTCGATGCGCAAGCCGCCGAACCAGATCAGCGCGACGCTGGACAGGTTGATCACCAGCGTCGTCACCGGCAGCAGCAGCGCCTGCCACCGTCCGGCGGCCAGCGCCGCGTCCGACACCGCCTGATTCGCCTCGCCAAATCGCTCGCGTTCTACGGGTTCGCGGGCGAAGGCCCGGACGACCCGGATGCCCGACAACTGCTCGCGCAGGACGCGGTTGATGTTGTCGATGAGCTTCTGCATCCTGCGGAAGATGGGCAGCATCCGCGACACGATCAGGTAGTTGGCGATCGCGAGCACGGGCACGCTGACCAGCAGCAGCCACGACAGCCCGGCGTCCTGGTGCAGGGCCATCACGATTCCCCCGATACACATGATCGGCGCGGTGATCAGCATCGTGCACGTCAGCTGAACCAGCAGCTGGATCTGCTGGACGTCGTTGGTGGTGCGGGTCAACAGCGACGGGGCCCCGAAGCGGGCGGTCTCGTGCGCCGAGAACCCGGTGACGTGGTCGAAGATCGCCCACCGAAGGTCACGCCCGAACCCCATCCCGGTGCGCGAGCCGAAATACACCGCCGCTACCGCGCACAGCACCTGGAGCGCGCTGACGGCGAGCATCACCCCGCCCAGCCGCATGATCGTCTGCGTGTCGCCCTTGGCGACCCCGTCGTCGATGATCGCCGCGTTGACCGTCGGCAGGTACAACGCCGCGAGCGTGCTGATTACCTGCAGCGCCGCGACGATCCCGACGAGCGAGCGGTACGGCCGCACATATTCGCGCAGCAGTCCTGCGAGCATCTCCGTACTGTCGCACACCGCGCGCGCAGTTCGGCACCCCGACGCACCGCGCGGCGGGCGCAAAACCGCTGGTCAACGCTGGGATCGCGCCTGGGTCCTGCGGCTGAAGCTATCCTGCTTGCTGTGACGAGCGGCAGGGATGCGGGTTCGTCGGCGCAATCGGCGAAAAAGGAAGCGGGTTCGGTGAGACGCAGACTGACCTCCATGGCCATCGGCGCAGCGACCGTTGCGCTGGTCGCCGCGTGCTCCACCAACCCGTCCGGTCCGGACAACCCGACCACGTCGGCGCCGCCCACCCAGCAGAACGCCACCCACGGGCCGTTCTTTCCCGAATGCGGCGGGGTCAGCGACCAAACCGTTAGCCAACTGACCGAAGCGCTCGGGCTCGTCAACACCGCACGCAACTCCGCCGGCTGCCAATGGCTGCAGAACGGCGGCATCATGGGCCCGCACTTCTCGTTCACCTGGTACCGGGGCAGTCCGATCGGTCGGGAACGTAAGACAGAGGAGCTGCAGCGAACCAGCGTCGAGGACATCAACATCGACGGCCACAGCGGATTTATCGCGGTTCAGACCGACCCGACCGCTGGCGACAGCCTGTGCGAGATCGGCATCCAGTTCGACGACGACTTCATCGAATGGTCGATCAGTTTCAACGAGAAGCCCTTCCCGTCGCCGTGCGACGTCGCCAAGGAACTCACCCGCCAGTCGATTGCGAATTCGAAATGAGCCGGGCCCGTCAAGTGCTGTGCGTGGTTGTCGCCGCGCTCGCGGTCGCCGCGATGCTGGGCGGCTGCACACGCACCACCGGAGGCACCGCCGTGGTGGCCGGGTCGTCGGACACGCCGCGCAACGACAATTCCGAGAAGCAGTACCCGAACCTGCTCAAGGAATGCGACATCCTGACCACCGATGTGTTGGCCAAGACCGTCGGCGCGGATCCGCTTGACATTCAGAGCACATTCGTCGGTGCCGTCTGCCGGTGGCAGGCGGCCAACCCGGCCGGCCTGATCGACATCACCCGCTTCTGGTTCGAGCAGGGCAGCCTCGACAACGAGCGCAAGATCGCCGACCAGCTGAAGTATCAGGTCGAGACCCGCTCGATTGCGGGCGTCCGCTCGATCGTGATGAAACCCAACGACCCCAACGGCGCATGCGGCGTGGCCAGCGATGCCGGTGGAGTGGTCGGCTGGTGGGTGAACCCTCAGACGCCGGGGATCGACGCGTGCGGGATGGCGGTCAAGCTGATGGAGCTGACGCTCGCCACCAATGCTTGACGCGGACGCGAGGAGCGAAAAAACTACCGCGGGACGTGGAATGTGACCAGCGCCGCGCTACCCCGGGTGAGGTCGCGCCACAAATGGCCAAAACGCAACACGGCAATCGCCGACGTCGGGAACTTCGTCGAGATACGTTCGGCCGCGGCGTGACTGCTTCCTGAGACGTCCGCCAATCCGAGCGCGACATTGCTCATCGCCGGTTCATGCCCCACCACCAGCAGCGTGGCGACCTCATCGCC
The DNA here is from genome assembly GCA_036390735.1 of Mycobacterium sp. Lineage (GTDB taxonomy): Bacteria > Actinomycetota > Actinomycetes > Mycobacteriales > Mycobacteriaceae > Mycobacterium. Next base: position 5,442 of record DASWBF010000583.1, read on the forward strand.
GACGCGGTTGATCTCGTCGATCACCGTTCCCGGCACCGCGTCGTACAGCCGTTCGGCGAACGTGACCGGCGCGTTAAGCCCGGTGTGGGATAACGTCTCGCGCGTGCGGGTGGCCGTCGAGCACAGCACCGCGTCGATGGGCGGCACGTGCGATCGCAGCCAGTCGCCGGCGAGACTGGCCTCCCGCACGCCGCGTGGTGCCAGCGGCCGGTCGTGGTCGATCACCCCGCTCGGGTAATCCGACTTCGCGTGCCGCATCAGCAACAAGGTGCGCTCGGCCATCCACCCACGCTAAGGGACGATGAGCCGCTTGCGCGAAGAGCATGACCGCGCCGCGCGAGGTCCACGAACTTGTCGGCGGCCGGTCCTACACTCGCCTTGCTTCGAGAACCGACGCCCGAAAGGAGGGCCGACATGCGATTCATCCACACCGCCGACTGGCAGCTCGGCATGACCCGGCACTTCCTCAACGGCGATGCACAGCCGCGCTATTCGGCGGCCCGCCGCGACGCGGTCCGCGCGCTCGGCGAGTTGGCCGCTGCGACGGGCGCGGAGTTCGTCGTGGTCGCGGGGGACGTCTTCGAGGACAACCAACTCGACCCGCGGGTCGTCAGCCAGTCACTGGAGGCCGTGCGCGCCATCGGTGTCCCGGTCTACCTGCTGCCTGTCAACCACGACCCGCTGGACGCGTCGTCGGTCTACACCAGTGCGCTGTTCGTCACCGAGCAGCCGGCGAATGTCAGGGTGCTCGACCGGCCCGGTGTGCACGAGGTGAGGCCGGGGCTGCAGATCGTCGCCGCGCCGTGGCGGTCGAAATCGCCCACCGTCGACCTTGTCGCCGGCGTTCTCGACGGCCTGCCTGCGGACGGGGTGACCCGGATCCTCGTGGCGCACGGCGGGGTCGACGCGCTCGACCCCGCTTCGGGCAAGGCGTCGTTGATTCGGCTGGGCGCAGTGCACGACGCGCTGACGTGCGGTGCGCTGCACTATGTCGCGTTGGGGGACAAGCATTCTCGTACCGAGGTCGGCGCCAGTGGCCGGGTGTGGTACTCGGGGTCACCGGAGGTCACCAACTACGACGACGTGGAGCACGATCCGGGGCACGTGCTGGTCGTCGACATCGACGACGACGATCCCGCACGGCCGGTGACCGTCACCGCGCATCGCGTCGGCAGGTGGCGGTTCGTGACGCTGCGCCGCCCGGTGGACGGCAGCCGCGACATCGCCGACCTCGACGTCAACCTCGACCTGTTGCCCGACAAGGACCGCACGGTGGTGCGGTTGGCGCTGACGGGCTCGCTCAGTGTCACCGACCGGGCGGCGCTCGACGCGTGCCTCGACAAGTACGCGAGGCTGTTTGCGTCGTTGCGGATGTGGGAGCGGCGCAGCGACATCGCGGTAGTCGCAGAAGACGCCGAGTTCGCCGATCTTGGCATCGGCGGCTTTGCGGCGGCGGCCGTCGAGGAGTTGGTCGCCACCGCCCGGTCGGACGACGACGCCGCGGCCGACGCGCAGGCGGCGCTGGCGCTGCTGCTGCGGCTCAAGGGCGGCGATGTGGGGGCACCTCCCGCTTGCGGGGGACCGCTTGCGCGAAGAGCAAAAGGCAGTGCGGCATGAAGCTGCACCGGCTGGTCCTCACCAACTACCGCGGCATCACGCACCGCGAGATCGTGCTGCCCGACAGCGGCGTGATCGTGGTCAGCGGCGCCAACGAAATCGGCAAGTCCTCGATGATCGAGGCCATCGACCTTCTGCTGGAAGCCAAGGACCGCTCCGCCAAGAAGGAAGTCAAACAGGTCAAGCCCACTCACGCCGACGTCGGCGCCGAGGTGACCGCCGAAATCAGTAGCGGCCCTTATCGGTTCGTCTATCGCAAGCGTTTCCACAAGCATTGCGAGACCGCGCTGACCGTGCTCGCTCCGCAGCGCGAACAGCTCACCGGCGACGAGGCGCACGACCGGGTCTGCGCGATCCTGGCCGAGACCGTCGACGCCGGACTGTGGCGGGCTCAACGGGTGTGGCAAGCGGCGTCCACTGACGCCGTCGACTTGTCGGGCTGCGATGCGCTATCGCGTGCGCTCGACGTGGCCGCCGGCCAGTCGGCTGCCCTCTCGGGTGACGAGCCCCTGTTGATCGACCGCATCGACGACGAGTACGCCCGGTACTTCACCCCCACCGGGCGCGCGACAGGGGAGTGGGCGGCGGCGATCGCCCGCCTCGCCGCGGCCGACGAAGAGGTGGCAGGCTGCGCCGCGGCCGTGGCCGAGGTCGACGACGGTGTGAGCCGGCATGCCGAGCTGTCGGAGCGGCTGGCCGAGCTGGACACGCAACGCGAGTCGGCGCAGCAGCGGCTGACCGCCGCCCGCGCGGCAGCCGCCGTCGTCGCCGCACTCACCGCCGAATTGAAGGAGGCGCAGGTCGTTTCCGGGGCAGCGCAGGCAACGGCCGACGCGTCTGCGGCGGCGCTGACCGAACGACGACGGTTGAGCGCCGACGTCGACGAGCGCGTCGAGGCGGTCGCCGACCTGGAGGCCGAGGCGGCACAGGTCGCTGAGCACGAGTCGGTCGCAGCCGAAGTTCGCGACGCCGCCGCGGCGGCGGCCGAGCGATCCAGCGCCGCGGTGGACGACGCGCAGTCCCGCGCGGACGCGGCTCGCGCGAGGTTCGACCGGTTGTCCGATCGTGACGAGGCCAACCGACTGACGGCCAGGCTCGCCAAGATCGACGTCGCGTGCGCCGAACGGGACCAGGCCGGGGAGGAGATCGCAGGGAACGCGGTGACGGATGCGGTGCTGCGAGATATCGAGGTGGCGGCCGCGGCGGTGGACCGGGCGTCGAGTCTCGCCGAGACCTCCTGCCCGCGAATAGAACTCATCTCGCCTACCGACCTGCAGCTGCTGGTGCAGGACCGCCCGGTCGCGCTGTCGGCGGACCAGACGTTCACCCTCTCCGCCACCGGGGTCACCGACGTGGAGGTGCCCGGCGTACTGCGCGCACGCGTCGTTCCCGGCGCGCCCGCATGCGACACCCAAGCCACGCTCGAAGCGGCGCAACGCCATCAGGACGGTGTGCTTGCCGCCGCCGGCGTCGCGGATGTGGCCGATGCGCGCGCCCATGCCGAACGGCGCCGCGAACTGGTCTCCGAGCGTGACCGGCTGACGGCGACGCTGTGGGGCCTGTGCGGTGACGAACCAGTGGACGAACTGCGTTCCAGGCTCGCAGCGTTGCAGAGTCGGTTCGCCCAGGGCGACGACCCAGACATGGACACGAGTTCCGCCCGGGCCGCACTCGACGCCGCGACCGCAATGCATCGCGACGCCGTCGCTCAATGTCAGCGCGACCGGGAGGTCGCCGCGGCCGCCGAAGCTAGCTGCGCTGAAAAGCGCACTGTCGCAGCCGTTCTGCGGGAAAAGCTGGCCACCGCGCGCACCGAGCTTGACGCCGTTCGGCAGCGGCTCGTCCAGCAGCGCGCGACGGCCAGCGACGAGGATCTTCAGACCTGCGCGAGTACCGATGCGCAGACGTCCGAACGTGCCACGGCAAGAGAGGCCGATGTTCGGGCCCGATTGGCCGAGACCGTCGTGCAAGAAGTCAGCGCCGAACTCGGCGCCGCCGAGCGTCACGCCGACGAGGTTTCTCGTTGTCACGACACTGTCGGCACCGAATTACAGGACGTCACAACGCAATTGCGCGTGTACGGCAACGAGGGCCGCAAGGGCCGGTTGGACGCGGCGGAGGCGGAACAGGCGCATGCTGGCAGCGAGTGGACCCGTGTGGGTTGTCGAGCGCGCGCCGTCCAGCTGCTGCGCTCCGTGATTCTGCGGCACCGCGACGACACCCGGCTGCGTTACGTCGAGCCGTTCCGGGCCGAGGTGCAGCGGCTCGGCCGGATCGTGTTCGGCGACAGCTTCGAGGTCGAGATCGACAGCTCGCTGCGGATCTGCAGTCGCACCCTGGCCGGGTGCACCGTGCCCTACGAGTCGCTGTCCGGCGGCGCGAAGGAGCAGCTGGGCATCGTGGCCCGGCTTGCGGGGGCCGCGCTGGTCGCGAAAGAGGACAGCGTGCCGGTGATCATCGACGACGCGCTCGGCTTCAGCGACTCCGAGCGGCTGGCCAAGATGGGCGCGGTGTTCGACGCCGTCGGCAGCGACGCGCAGGTGCTCGTGCTGACCTGCAGCCCCCGCCGCTACGACAGCGTCGACGGCGCCCACCACATCGAATTGACCGCGTGACGCGTCAACCGGACGCGGCAGCCGTGGCGAGCGCCAGCACCTCGTCGAAACCGGCGACCAAGCATTCGTGGAACACGTCGTAGTCGGGAATCGCGCCGGTGTCCACGTCGATGCCCAGCGCACTGACGTCCACGTACGTCAGCAGCGTGACATTCACCGCCGCACCGACCGTCGGCCCGAACGCGTACTGGACCCGCACCCGGGCGCCACCGAGGAACACCGGCACCGGAATCCCCGGCACGTCACTGCACAAGAAGTCGACGTGGCGCAGGATCGAGCCGATGTACCACCGCGGCATCAGGTTCAGCGCGCCGGCGATCCACTGCGTGTAGGGCAGCGACTTCTCGTGGCGGACGCTGGCTGTCCGCTCGTGGATCTCGCGGATTCGTTCGCCGGGATCCGCGATGCCGACCGGCACATCGAACCGCATCAACGTGATCCGGTTGCCCCCCAATTCGTCGCCCTCTTCCCGCAGGCTCATCGGCATCGTCAGGTGAAGGTCGCCGACCTCGACACCGTGTCGTTCGTGGTAGCGGCGCAGCCCGCCGGCCACGCCCGCGACGAACGCGTCGTTCAACGCACCGCCGGCATGGTGGGCGGCCTCCCGGAGCGCCGGAAACGGCACCTCGTGCACGCCGAGACGCCGGATCAGGGTGCGGTTCATCATCAGCGGCGAACCCGTCCGGTTCACTGGGCGCACGGTCCGGTAGACCGACGCGGTCATCTCGGCGGCCGACGAGACGGACTGCACCGGCCGCCGGATGCCGTTGAAGATCAGCTTCGGGGCGCTCTTCAATGCGCCTACCAGCGTGTTGCCGATCAGGCGCGCGTTGTATCGCGCGGTCTCGCGGTAGCCGCTCAGCCACGGCGGCGCGGGCACCTCGGGCAGGTCCGCCACCGGTCCGTGCTTCTCCGGGACCTCGGACAGGTCGAACAGGATCATCCCGATCTGGATCCCGCCGACGCCGTCGGTGAGCGCGTGGTGGAACTTGAGGACCACGGCCGCGCCACCATCCACCAAGCCGTCGATCAGGGTGGCCTCCCACAGCGGGCGGGCCCTGTCGAAGTCCTCCATCGCCGCGACTCGGGCCATTTCCAGCACCGTGTCGAACGTTGCGGGCGGGGGCGCGATCACTCTGCGCATGTGGAAGTCGAGGTCTAAATCAGGGTCGAACTCCCACCGCGGCGGCGCCGGCGGCGGCGATGCCACCACCCGCTGCCGCAGCGTCGGCACCTTCTCGCAGACTAGGCCGAACCGGTTGCGCACTTCATCCCAATCCGGAGACCGGTCCAGCAGGATCACCGTGACCACCGTGGAACGCAGTCGCGGATCGCTTTCCATCGCCCACGTGAAGGCGTCGCTGTTTCGCATGAATTCAGTCATTTGTGCCAAACCTACGACGCC
>DASWBF010000584.1:0-1558 GCA_036390735.1 Mycobacterium sp.
GCGGCCTGCTCGGTGGGGAAGTGACCGCGGGCGTTGACGGCTCTGCGGATGCGGGCGTTGATCGACTCGATGGCGTTGGTCGTGCACACCACGGTGCGAATCTCGGTGTCGAACCGCAGGAACGGCACGAACTCCGGCCACGCGTTGTCCCAGAGCTTGATGATCGCGGGGTAGCGCTGCTCCCACGTCTCGGTGAAGGTCAAGAACGCCTCCAGGGCGGCCTGCTCCGACGGCGCGGTGTAGACCGGTTTGAGATCCTTGGCGATCGCCGACCAGTCCCGCTTCGATGCATAACGAAACGAATTCCGCAGCAGGTGGACAACGCACGTCTGGGTGATCGCTTGTGGCCACACGGTCTCGATCGCCTCCGGCAGACCCTTGAGCCCGTCGCAGACCACCAGGCACACGTCGGCGACGCCGCGGTTTTTTATCTCGGACAGCACCCGCAGCCAGTACTTGGCGCCCTCCCCGTCGCCGTGCTCACCGGCCCACAGCCCGAGAATGTCTCGGGTGCCGGTGACGGTGACCGCTAGCGCCACGTAGATCGGCCGGTTGGCCACGTTCCCGTCGCGGATCTTGACGTTGACACAGTCGATGAACAACACCGGATACACCGCGTCCAACGGCCGGGACTGCCACTCGGCCATCCCCTCCAGCACCCGGTCGGTGATCGCCGAGATGGTCTGCTTGGACACCTGCGCGCCGTACACCTCGGCCAGGTGCGCGGCGATCTCCCCGGTGGTCAACCCCTTCGCCGACAGCGAGATCACCAGGTCCTCCACCCCGGACAGCCGCCGCTGATGCTTGGCCACCAGCCTCGGCTCGAAGCTGCCGTCCCGGTCCCGGGGCACCGCGATCTCCACCGGCCCCACCTCGGTGAGCACGCTCTTGCCGCGCCGCCCGTTGCGGGAGTTCTCCCCGTTGCGGCCGGCCGGGTCGTGCTTGGCGTAGCCGAGATGATCGTCGAGCTCGCCCTCCAACGCCGACTCGATCACCGTCTTGGTCAGCCGGGTCAGCAGCCCACCCTCCCCGGTCAGCTGCAGCCCCTCGGCGCGGGCCCGATCGGCCAGCTGCCGGATCAGCTGCTCATCGACCGCATCCAGCGCATCCTCCCCGGCCGGCGTACTCACAGTCACATCAGTCACAGGTGCCTCCTACGGCTCAGGAGTTACACCAACTTTCTTACACTCCCTCTTCGGCTGCTGCCGTTCTTTGTCCTATTGGCGGCGGACTGGGAGGATCGCGGTGTGGCCCGGTTGGCGGACCCGTCAGGTGGTCCGGGAATCCAGGTGCGACTGCTCGGACCATTTGAGGTTGTTCTCGACGACGTCGCGCAGCGTCTACCGGGCCGGGGCGAGCGTGCCCTGCTGGCGCTGTTGGCTTTGTCCGCGGAGCGGATGGTCGCCGCCAGTTCACTGGTTCGACAGTTGTGGGCGCCGGCCGATCTGCCGGACGATCCGCTCAACGCACTGCAGATCCGCGTGTCGAAACTGCGGCGCGCGCTGGCCGGCATGGGTTGCCGCGACCGAGTGCTGCGAGACGGGGCCGGGTACCGGCT
>DASWBF010000585.1:0-2457 GCA_036390735.1 Mycobacterium sp.
TCATCGAGTTGGGCAACATGAAAAACCAGCCGGAGGCGGCGGTGATGACCACCGCCGAGGGCAGGGCCAAATACGCGGCCGCAGTAACGCAAGGCATCGCGGCCTACTTGTCACAGCCACGAGGCACCGCCTAACCTCGATTCACGGGAGCGGGTTAGCTCCACTCCTCCGGAGCTGACCGGGAGCAGATTCTTGCATCGCCGCTGGTAGGCGGCTTGACCAGGCGGCAGACCTCAATTGATTTACCGGAACAGGGCGCGCCGATCTGCTGAGGCTGTATTCGGACATCCGGTGCTCGTCGTATCGACTTACATTCGTGTAATTCGTGCTCGCCCATGGGTGCCCACCGGCGTGGCGCTCTGCCGGAAAGGTAATACAGCTCTAGCATAGGTGCATGTCGTTCAGGGAAACCAGTTGAGGTCTGGGGCGGAGTATTTCACCCAGCCCGGCGGCGCGGGGCAGCGCCGCTATGAGGCGTTGCGCGCCTACTTCGTCGAGGAGGCCTCCGCCGCCGAGATCGCCGACCGGTTCGGCTACTCCACCGCCTCGGTGCACCAGATGGCCACCCTGCTGCGCACCGGCAAGCTCGCCCCGTTTACCGAGGCCAAGCCCGGCCCGAAAGGACCGCGCAAGGCCACCGGGCAGGTGCGGGAGAAGGTGCTCGCGCTGCGCGCGGGCGGGCGCAGCGTCGGCGAGATCGCCGAATCACTCACCGAGGTGGGCACACCCATCTCGGCGCAGACGGTGTGGCAGATCCTCGACGACGCGGGACTTCCTCGGCTGGACCGCCGCGACGAGACCCGCCGCGGCAGCCCGGCGAAACTGGATCCGGTCAAGGCTGCCGCGCAACCGAGCTGGCCGGCCGGCGCGACGATCGGCTGCGGCCACGCCGGGCTGCTGCTGTTGTTCCCGGCCATGGTCGAACTCGGGCTGCACGACCTCGTCGAGCAGGCCGGCTACCCGTCCACTGCCGCGATCACCGCCTGGCAGTCGATCGGCACGCTGCTTTTGGCCAAATGCGCGCGCCGCCACCGCGCCCACCACATCGACGCGCTCACCGACGACGCCGGGCTCGCACACGCGCTCGGGTTGACCGCACTGCCCAAGGCCACCCACGCCGGCTCCTACTCCTACCGGGTCCGCCGCGAATCCAACCAGAAACTGCTCGCCGGCCTGGTCAAGGCCCTACGCGGCCTCGGAATGGCCAGCGGTGCAGAAGGATTCAACCTCGACTTCCATGCCATCCGCCACCACGGCGCCGACACCGTGCTGGAGAAACACTACGTACCGCGCCGCTCCCAGCGCACCCGCGCCGTGCTCACCTTCTTCGCCCAAGACCACGCCTCGGCCGAGATGGTCTACGCCAATGCCGAGATCACCAAGGCCGAACAGGCCCGTGAGATCCTCGCCTTCGCCGACTACTGGCACGCCGCCACCGGCGCAGACCCCGGACTGCTGGTGTTCGACTCCCAGCTGACCACCTACAAGGTGCTCAACGAACTGACGCACCGCGGCATCGGCTGGCTCACCCTACGCCAACGCGGCAGCACCGAAATCGCCCGCCTCACAGCACTTCCCGCCAGCCGATGGAAGACCGTCACCATCGCCCGCCGCGGCCGCTACCGGCGCCCGCAACTGCACGAAGACATGATCAAACTCAACGACGTCGACACCAAGGTCCGCCAGATCGCCGTGCGCAACATCGGCCGCGACCAACCCACCCTGCTCATCAGCAACGACCTCACCACCCCTGCCAAAGACCTGTTCGCCCGCTACGCCGAACGCATGAGCATCGAAAACGAACTCGACGCCTACATCAGCGGCTACCACCTCGACGCCCTATCTTCGGGCGTCCCGCTCAACGTCGACCTCGATACCACCCTCACCGTCCTCGCCGGCAACCTCTACCGGCTGTTCGCCCGCGACCTCACCCGCTACGAAACCGCCACCCCCGACACCATCTGGCGCCACTTCCTCGACGACAACGGCACCCTGCACATCACCGACCAAGGCGTCACCTGCGCACTCAACCTCCGCGCCCACCACCCCCAACTCATCGACGCCGGCTACGCCGACATCACGACCCCCATCCCCTGGTGGAACAACCGAACCCTCCAATTCAACTTCCCACCTCGATAACCCCCAACCGGGCGCAAAACCTCAACTCAATTACCGCACCGGGAATCGAGGCTAAGTGGTTGCGCTCGTAAGTTCGTCGGGGGTCAGGTCCAAGCGGTTGGGTCGCCCAGGTAGAGGCCGCAGGCGGTGTCGAGAGCGTCTTCGGTGCGCCGGCCGTGTGGCCGGTCGGCAGGACCGAGTCTTGGTAGCCGTTCTTGCTGGCCAGGTACACCGCGAATCCCCCAGCGGGCCGCCGATCCGCCGTAGCGCAGCCGCATCAGCGGCATGGTGTCGCCGTCGGGAAGGCGCGCGGTGACGTAGGCGAACGCGCCGCGGAAT
>DASWBF010000586.1:0-2907 GCA_036390735.1 Mycobacterium sp.
TCGTCAGGATGTAGCCGTCGTCGGCGGTATTCGCGCCGACGAAGTGCCACCACACCAGCACCGCGGTGACCACGATGTCCAGTGGCGTGGCCGACCACCCGCGGGCCGGCAGGAACCGGCGGTGCCGCATCCCGTCGGCGGTGTCCAGCACGTGCAGGGCGAGCAGCGACACCACCGTCATCGCGACGCCCAGGATCATCGCGATCCACTTGATCAGCGTCGGCCCGCTGCTGTACCGCGTGTCGATGGTGGCCGAACAGCTCAAGCCGGGCGGCGCGGGACCGGACAGGTCGGTGAACACGCCGACGATCTGCGGGCGGAAGTCGTAACCGTCGCGCACCCCTTTGAGCGGCGCGCCGGGGTCGTCGCTGTCCGGCCCCTTCACCAGGCCGACGAACTCGGCGGCGACCTTGTCGGCGTGCGCAGTGAACGTCAGCTGTCGGCAGGCCGGGCTGAGGACTTGGCTCATCGGTGCGGTGACGACGGGTGTGTTGCGGACGATCACAAGGAGGTTCTCGCCGACGCGCTGGATCAGCAGCCCGCGGTCGATGGCCTTCGGCGCCTGCTTGGGCACAGTGGACAGCAGCGCCGTCTTGGTCGTGTTCGGGCCCGCCAATCCGGCCGCGGCGCGGCACGGCACCGTGATGGTCAAGTCCGTGGCCACGTAGGAGATCAGCGGCGCGGTGACGGACGAGAAGACGCCGTTCTGCGGCCAGTTCAACTGTGCGGTGGTCTGCTTGACCGGAAGCAGTGGAGTGGCCAGCGCCAGCACCACTCCCAGCAGGCCGGCGCCGATCGCGACCATCCGCGCGGTTCGGTAGTTGCCCGCGCCACCTGCCACGTCGGTAGATCGTAGTGGCCGCGACTTCAGGCCCCACCGCCTCCGCGAATTCTGCATCAGGGTCGTGATTCTTGCCCAACCACAGCCCTGGTGCAGAAATCAGCGTCAGTACTCGCGGATTGCCAGCACGAACGGGCCGATCGTGGTGACGCTGAACCGCGGGTCCTTGAACAGCGCGGCCTCCAGTGCGACCTGATAACGCTTCACGTTCGGCTGGTTCGGGTAGACGTCTTCGGCCAGGCGCAGTGTGTAGGTGTCGTTGGCGCCGGGGCGCATCAAGAAGACCGTGGGCGGTTCCCACGGCAGCGCGTCCAGCGCCGCGACGAACTGGTCGGCGGTCTTGAGGTCGGCCCAGCTCTCGATCGCCGCGGCCCGTTTGTCGAACTGCGCCAACGGGTTTGCGTAGTGCGACGTCAGCCCCTGGAAGCCCCAGTACGGGTAGTACGACAGGAAGCTGTAGTCGGCCGTGAGTACGACGACTTCGTTGCGCGCCTTACCGGTGACGTCGCGGATCTTCGCGTCGATCTCGGCGTAGTACTTCTCGGCGCCCGGTGGTCGGCGGTCTGCGCGCTGGCCGTTGCCGTCGGTGTCGGTGTAGGCGACGACGATGTCGGGCTTGAGCACGTTGGGGATGTCCTGGCTGAACGCCAGCGCGCCCACGGCCCCCAGCACCCCGGCGGCGGCGACGATCCGCCGCGACGTCGGCGGCTCGTAGCTCCGGCTGTTTCGCTCCTCGCGTCCGCGGTGCGCGATCGCCAACGCGCCCTCGACGAAGCCGAACGCTCCCGCGGTGGCCAGTAGCACGGTCAGCGTCGGGTGCAGCCGGAACGACAGCAGCGTGGTGCGTAGCAGCGTCGTCAACATCGACAGCAGCGACCAGGCGTAGACCGCGAGCACGCCGATCGCCAGCGCCGCCGCCCGCGTTGACGACCGGGCGCGCACGACCAGCCAGATCGTGCCGATCATGCACAGCGCGCCCAGCAGCGTGAACTGCAGCATCGGGAAGGAAAGCTGCGCGCCGTCGGCCGGCAGATAGTGTTGCGCGCTACCCGAGCTGGACGGCGAGCCGTCGACTGCAGCCAACAGATACGGCAGCCACCCGATCAAAGCGATGGCGGTTGCGATCAGAGCAATCACCACCAGCCGCAGCACCGGGTCCCACTTCCGGGAAGCAGCGGCCGCCACCACCGCCATGATCACGACCGTGAACGCGGTGTAGGCCACCAGCAGCGTGTAGAACAGCGCGGCGATCCCGAGGAACGCGCCGACGGCGACGATCGCCGCCCAACCGCCGCTGCGGTCACCGCCGCGCAGGCCCGACCACGCCAGCACCAACACCGGCGGCACCAGCACCGTGATGACCGCCGCGTACGGCTCCGCGGTTGAGTAGGCCAGCGTCGTCGCCGCCGTCGCGGTCGTCACGATCAGCGCCAGCTCGAAGCGAATCATCCTCGACCACAACACGAATGCGACGACCACCGCGACAGCGATCGAGGTGATCGCCCACGGCTTGAACATTTCCCACGCCGGCGTGCCGGTCAGCGCCGCGGCCCGGCCGCCGATCCAGAACCAGCCGGGCGGGTAGTACGGCGGGAGACCGGAGTACGTCATGTCGCGCAGCGCGGCGGTGTCGGTCAGCCGCGTCAGGTATTCGGTGCGGAACTGCTGATCGACCGAGATGCCGAACAGGTAGAGCTTGGTGGCGCCCAGCGGCATGCCCAGGGTCACCACAGTGAAGGCGGCCAAGAACACCAGTGCGGCAGCGTGCGCAACTCGGCGGCGGCCCCGCCGCCACAGCCAGCCCGCGGTCAGTAGCCCGGCGAGACAACTGAATTGGCCGACCGTGGTCAGCGCATGCAGCTGATTGGACGAGTTGTACGCGGGCCAATCGACGCGGGAAATCGCGGCCAGCCCCACCACGGCGACCACGACCGCGACAACGGCCGCAATCAGCATGTGGCCGACCGTGGTTAGGGCGGTCCGCATCTAGATGGGCAGTTTCCGGAACACCGGCCGCGGAATGTGCCGCAGCACCATCATCACGTAGCGGAACGTCGGCGGCGCCC
>DASWBF010000587.1:0-4060 GCA_036390735.1 Mycobacterium sp.
GTTGACCCGACCCGCTAGCTGCGTATCGGATCGTCCTTCCCGGACGACTCGCGGCGCGGGCCGCGCTAGCCACGAGGCCGAGTATTACGCTCAACTCCAGGTCGGCTGACGTACCGATCACACGTAACGAGGTGGCCGCGCCACAGCGTCACAGCGACAACACCCGGCAGTGATGAGTTGCTCCGGCGGGCACTTTGACTCTCGGTCGGGCATCCGACACAGCCGGCGCAGCGGCGCCAGCCCGTGGCAGGACCCCGGCCGATAAGCCCGGAGGACTCACGGGGCACACTGGAAACACCACCACCACGCCGGCGCGAGCCGGCCGGGCACACCTGCGGAGTTCGGTGTTCGAGAACCTCACCTGGACGCATCTGGCGATCATCGCCGCCGTCGGGCTGCTCGTCTTCGGGCCCGACCGCCTCCCCGGGGCGATCCGCCGCAGCGCCGCGGCGCTGCGGCAGCTGCGCGCACAGCTCGCCGAGCCACCAGCGGGCTGCTCGTCGAGTTCGGACCCGAGCTCGACGAGCTGCGCGAGCCGTTGGCCGAGCTGCAACGGCTACGCGGCATGACCCCGCTCGCGGCCATCACACGCCACCTCCTCAACGGCGACGACACGGGTGCGGCAACGTTTGACCACTCCCCCGCCGCACCGGCCGTTGAACCGCATCCACGATGACGCCGGGCCACCGCCCCCGCCAATCACCGGCGAACGATAGGCAAACCCCCGATCGAAGGAAAATGACCATGGCGCAGAAGGCAGTGGCCAAGAGCACCACCCGCACGACGGCCGAGCGGATCCGCGACCTGGACAAGGTCGAGGTCACCGTCCCGGTGCTCGGGCAGATCCGCATCCCGCGGCCTGAGCGGCTGGCGTTCTACGGCGGACTGGCCGCGCTGGCGGCGCTGCAGCTGATCGACTGGCCGATCGCCGCCGCGCTGGCGGTCGGCCACCTGCTGTCCGAGGACCATCACAGCCGCGTCGCGCAGGAACTCGGCGCTGCTCTTGAGGAGGCCTGAACCGGCCGCAAACCGCGTACCCGACGCCGACTGCAGCCGCCTGCCGGTAACTCTGGCGCAGGTCGTTGATGATGCGCGGATGCGCGAGATGGCGTTGTCGACTTGAGGTCTATATTGCACGATTAGTCACCGGCGCTGGGAAACGCTGAGAATCGCTGGCAAGACTCAAAGTTGCTGTGCCACAGCAGCTTCTGCCATCTCGCGGAACAGGTTCATCAGCGGAATTAACGATCGCCGCTCCGGCTGTCCCATTTGTTAGACGCCTATGTCGCGCTGGTGCACGACGCAGGTCAACTCGACTCGATCAGCCCCGGAGATAACGCTGGTCTCATACACCGGTCGCCTCCGCCCGCTACCCATCGGCCGCCCGCCGCCGATCCCAACGCATCGACACCGCCCGAACATGACGTTCCGACTTCGCCCGCCCATCACCGGGATGGACCCGAGCTACCAACTCGACCACCGAGCGCTGAGTCGCACGCAACTCGGTCGCGATTTTGACTCGCGTCGAGGCCGTGGTCTCCTCGCGGAACATCTCCTTGAGCACCTCGGCCCGGTCAGCCATATCAGCCGCCATCGCGATCACCTGCAGCTCGGCCTCGGTCCACTCGACCGCGTAGCCGAGCTGCCTCGACGCATGCTCCAACGCCTTATCCAAGTCGGCCCGCAACCGGCGCCCAGGGGTCATTCGGGGTGGCATAACCCCTGATCCTAGGCCGTGAAGGCGCCGAACAGGGGGCCGACAGCCTCGGATCAGGCCCCGGTGCAACACCCACGGCGACAACCAGACGCAACGTTGCCAGACCACCTCAGCGACAACAACATTCACGCACATCGCAAACACCGAACAGCGTTGCGGCAGCTAGCCTTTCGGTTTCACCACCCAGGACTTGACGCGCTCGCAGTGACTTACGACCGAATTTGATGTTTGGTCACAAGTGGGCCTCGGGAACCACTTGTGGCACGTGCACGGTTCGTGGACCGAATCGCTGGGCTGGGCCGCGATCGGCCGAAAGCCCTCGGCGCCGTCGTCGTCGACACCCGAAACCTGCTCGGCGCCGATGCGATTCACGACTGCGATCTAAACTACTTGGGCAACGGCATAGCGAGCGGCTGAGCGCGCCGACGGCCGAGGACGAGGCCCAGCAGCAGCATGCCGACACCCAGCCCCAGGTGCAGCCAGTTGTCGGCGGAGTTCACCGGCACGAAGTTGGCGGCGCCGTCATCGGCCACGATGAGTCCGTAGACCCACAGCACCACGTAGATCGTCCCGCTGCCGATGAGAAACCACCGCGCGCCGTAGAAGGTTCGCGCGAGCGCCAACCCGGCGACACCGAACGCCAGATGCACGATGCTGTGCAGCACCGAAATGTCGAACAGGCCCAGCAGCTTCGCTTCGGAGTGATGGCCGGCGAACGTCATCATGTCGTAGTTCGTGGTGATGCCGGGAATGAAGCCGAGCACTCCCACGAGCAGAAACACCGCCCCCACGACGAATGCCGCTAACTGCACCGGCGCCCGGCGCGCGGTCGTCTGCCTTGATTTACTGACCATTTGTCATGCCTCCTTGTCGGTCTTGCGTTTGGGCATTCGTCACCGAGCCCAACGAGGACCGAGCCGCGGGCCGGACGTCAGAAAGTCGTCACAAGTGGACGTCATTTCGCCGAGACTGTCGCCAGCGCGGAAAAATGCGAGAGGCCACCACGTGGAATGCAATTTCGGCGAACGCCAGAGCTAGCGGCCTTTCTCGACGCGGTGGATCAGCCGGCAGGTCGCCTTCTCGATCAGCTCCTGTCGCGCGGCCGGCGAGCGGTGGCGCTGGGCCCGCAGGATCGCCGGCTGGATGGTCAGGCCGTCCTGATAGGCCTGCACCACCCGCGGGTCGACGTATGACGCTCGGGCCACCGCCGGTGTGTTGCCGAGTTCCGCTGCGACCGCCTTCATCACGGTCGACTCGGTGCGGCGTCGCGCGGTCTTGCTCGTCGGCTCGGGGGAGTGCGCGAACGCCTCCGCGGCGAGCACGGTGCCGTGCCAGGTGCGCAAGTCCTTGATGCTGAACTCGTCGCCGACCAGCTCACGGAACCGTCCGTTCACGTCGTCAGCGCGCATCTCCACCCAGTCGCCCTCGTCGCTGCGGTACACCAGCAGCCGCGGCAGCCGAGTCTGCGCGCGCATCAGCGACCGCACCGCGCGGACGACCAGCGGATCCTCCAGTTCAATCGTGCGCTGCACGCCGCTCTTAGCCGGATAGTCGAACTCGACGCTGTCGCGGCGCAGGCGGACATGTTCCCGGCGCAGCGTGGCCAGCCCGAAACTGCCGTTCTCCTGCGCGTACTCTTCACCGCCCGCCCGGAAGTAGCCGCGGTCCAGCAGCCGTTGCGCCACGGCGAGCACGCGGGCGCACTGCAACCCGCGCCCGCGCAGGTCGCTGACCACCTGCGTGCGCCAGTCCGGCAACCGCTTGGCCAGGCTCAGCGTCCGGTCGTACTTCTCCTCCGCGCGCTCCTGCTGCCACCGCTGGTGGTACAGGTACTGCTTGCGGCCGGCGGCGTCGGTGCCGACGGCCTGGATGTGGCCGTTCGGATACGGGCAGATCCAGACGTTCTTCCACGCCGGCGGGATGACCAGCTCTTCGATGCGGGCCAACGTGTCGGGATCGGTCAGCGGCGTGCCGCCGGCCTCGGCGTACGAGAAGCCGCGACCCCGGCGGACACGCCGCACCCCGGGGCCGCCGACATTGCTTCGGCGCAGCCTCACGGACTTGGGTTTTCCACTGAGATTTACGCCTCAAACATCGCCGTTTAACCGCCCGTTTGGGCCGGGTATCCAGAGCCCTGATGGACGAGACCGAAGCGGTGAATCATCCGGTGCGCGCCGGGTCATTGCATTTGCGGCATGATGTCCACGAACACCACGGCATAGACCCCACAACCAACAGCGAAAGAACCAGCACGACCACCGCCACCACCGACGCGACGCTGCGGACCGCTTGCGATGCGGCCGGCACTGTGGGTGACTGGTCGGTCCGGCACGGTAGCGGAAT
>DASWBF010000588.1:0-1851 GCA_036390735.1 Mycobacterium sp.
TACCAACCGCGTAATGCGGTTCATACACCCGATCGACACGTTTCGACCAGGGTCTTCATCCCGTCCGAACCGAAGCCCCCCAGCCACACCCACCGGCATGCCCGTCGGGATGGGGCGAAGCCCGGCTAGTGGTAGCCAACATAGTTACAGTGACGTAATTTGATCCCACACTTCCATACGGTTACGTGACATGGTTCCCTTGACGAAAGGAGCGACACGGCGGCGAACCGCTCGGAGTCCCCGGCTGCCTCCGACGATCCCGTCGACCCACAGATACACATAGTCGGTGTCGGTCAACGAGCGCTTGGTGAACGCCTCGGCGTCATCCTGCCACTGGGCGGTCAGCCGGGTGATCGTCGCCGCGGACAGGCCCGCGGCCGACCCCAGGAACTGCTCCAACGCCGGGCCGAAATCGCTGCTGGACAAGCCATGCAAGTACAACAGCGGCAGCACCTCGGCAACCTGCGGAGACTTGCGCGCCCACGCCGGCAAGATCGCCGAGGAGAACCGCGTGCGCTCCCCGGTGGTCTCATCGATGCGCTTGTCGTTGACCCGCGGCGCCCGCACCGGCACCGCACCCGCGGCGGTCAACACCTCGCGTTCGCCGTGGTAGCCGTTGCGGACCACCAGCCGACACCCGTTCTCGTCGACCGCGTCGGCATGGGCATCGATGTAGGCGGCGACCTCGGCCAGCAACGCCGCCGCGAGCATCGCCCGCGCGCCGTCACGAACAATCTCGTCGAGCAACGACCCGCCCGCCGCGCCGTTCTCGTTGGACACATCTACGTCGTGGACTACCTTGAGCATGGGCGTACCTTCCCAACCAGCGCGTCAACGCCGGTCTTGATCAGAACTACTTGGACTTTCAGATCATCCTCGGGAAGGTGCGTCCCTACACGTCACCTCGCCGAGGGCCATCCACAGGTTCTGATCATTCCTCACATGGAAGGCATCGTCGTCGACCTAGGCCAGCGGGCTGGCCGGTCGCAGCAGCCCAATCATGACCGATGTGCGCCAGGGCATGGTGCCCGGCACAGCGGCGGCCACACTTCGGTGTCGCCAACTCGGTCCAGTGCCAGCCGCGCGGTGGCCGCATCCGGCCACACCGTGATCTCGCTGTCCGATAAGCGAAAGCACACGATCGCGGTCGGGCTCAAGTCGTCGAACAGGGCGTCGTCGGTGGTGTCGCTCATCGCTCGTACCCGATGACTTCGCCGCGATCGTTGAGTTGCGGCACGTCGTGCCCGTCTTCGCGCCATGAGTCCTCGCCTGCTTCGGCCCACGCTCGGCACTTGCGTACGCATTCGTGGCAGCGGCGGCGGGTGATTGCCTCGGGCCTGAGCAGTTGTCCGCACATGTCGCAGTGCGGATCGCACTCATTGCAGCGGAGGCGCGCCCAGCTGGTCGCCGCTGGCCGCGGGCCGGGTGACCGGTGGGCCGCCCGACCCGACGACGACGAAAGGACAACCGAAATGACAACAGCGACAAAGACTCTCACAATCAACGACCTCACCCCGGCCGAACGCAAGCTGCTCGGGCTGTGCATTCACGAATCGGCTCACGCCACGATGGCCGTGGCGCTGGGCGGCACGCTGCGCACGGCGAAGGTGTACGGCAACCGCGTCACGCCGGGGTCGCTGACTGACATCGGGTCCAGCGGATTAACCCTGGTCGACGTAGTGCCGGAAGGGCGGAGCCCGAGGCGGCATTCGCTGGGCCGTGGGCGCAGGCTCGTTGGTTGGCAGGCAGGCGGCCGACGCTGCGGGAGGTGCACGCAGCTTTCGACACGACCGGGTGTCGCGACCGGGCGATGCTGGCCGGTGACGGGATGGCCGCCGGTTCCGGTGTCGT
>DASWBF010000589.1:0-3339 GCA_036390735.1 Mycobacterium sp.
AGATCGCGCCGAGGAACAGGCCCTCCAGCGCGGCGTAGCTCAGCACGATGGCAGGGCTGTCCTGCTTGCGGCCGAATGTCGCAATCAGCACGAGCGCCAGCCCGCCAAATGCGCCGAGCATGGTGAACGGCATCGCCAACCCCGGGTTGGTGCCCACCAGGAAGTAGGAAACGACCGCCACGAGCGACAGCACACCCAGCGTGATGCCGGTCTTGGTGACGACGTCGTCGATGGTCAGCGGGCGCGACACGCCCTTTTGCTCGATAAAGGGCTCGGTCTGATAGCCCTGGTAAACCTGTTGCGCACCGGCGGCGTAGCCGGGGCCGAACTGCGCGTATCCGCCTTGCTGCTGCTTGGGCAGCGACCGAAATACCGGGTTGCTTGACTCCCGCACCGTCGGTTCCTCCCTGTGGTGTTGCCGGAAACAACCGTCTAACGATCGACGGATCGTGTGGGTTCCCGGTTGTCGTCTTTCGAGGTAAAACCATACCCGCGGCGGGTAGAGCTGCGAGAGACGATCTAGATTGCTCAACCGTGACGGATGAATCCCTGCTCGATGGTCGCTCGGACGAGCCTCGCTCCGTATCTGATGGTCGCTCGGACGAGCCTCGCTCCGTATCTGATGGTCGCTCGGACGAGCCTCGCTCCGACGAGATCCTGACCCACGCCTCCGGCGGCGTCCGTTTTCTGATCCTGAACCGGCCCAAAGCCATCAACTCGCTGACGCATTCGATGGTCACCACCATGCAGTCGGTCCTGCGCGACTGGGCGCACGACGACGACGTGCGCGCGGTGGTAGTCCGCGGTGCGGGCGAACGCGGGTTGTGCGCGGGCGGCGACATCGTCGCGATCTACCACAGCGTGCACACCGACGGCGGCGCCGAGGCCAGGCAGTTCTGGCACGACGAGTACGTCCTCAACCACTACATCGCCCGCTACCCCAAGCCCTGCGTCGCGCTGATGGACGGCATCGTGATGGGCGGCGGCGTCGGCATCGGCGTACACGCCGGCACCCGCGTCGTGACGGACACCTCGAAGGTGGCGATGCCCGAGGTCGGTATCGGCTTTGTGCCCGACGTCGGGGGCACCTACTACCTGTCTCGCGCGCCCGGCAACCTGGGTCTGCACGCCGCGCTCACCGGTGCGCCGTTCTCCGGTTCCGACGCGATCGCAATGGGTTTCGCCGACCACTACGTGCCGCACCAGGCCCTCGACGACTTCGCGCAGGCGATCGTCGACGACGCCCTCGAGGAGGCCGTGAAAAGCCATTCCGTCGCGCCGCCGTCGAGCAACCTTTTCGCACAACGGAGTTGGATCGACGACTGCTACGCCGGCGACACCGTCGCGGACATCGTCGCGGCGCTGCGCGGGCACGACGCCGGACCGGCCAACGACGCGGCCAACCTGATCGCCACCCGCTCTCCCACGTCGCTCGCCGTCGCGCTGGCGGCGGTGCGCCGGGCGCGCCGGCTCGACACACTGGAAGATGTTCTGCGCCAAGAGTATCGGGTATCGTGCGCGACGTTGCGCTCCCACGATCTGGTGGAGGGCATCCGCGCGCAAGTCATCGACAAGGACCGCGACCCCAAGTGGTCGCCCTCCTCACTGTCAGCGGTCAGCGCAGCCGACGTCGAGGCGTTCTTCGCGCCCGCCGAGAATGATCTGTCGTTCTAGAAGGGACCTTTCGATGACCTACGAGACGATCCTCGTCGACCGCCAAGACCGCGTCGCGACGATCACGCTGAACCGCCCGCAAGCGCTGAACGCACTCAACGGCCAGGTGATGCACGAAGTCACCACGGCCGCAGCCGAACTCGACCACGATTCCGGCGTCGGCGCGATCATCGTCACCGGCTCAACCAAGGCGTTCGCGGCCGGCGCCGACATCAAGGAGATGGCTGAGCTGTCGTTCGCCGACGCGTTCGCCGCCGACTACTTCGCGGCTTGGGGCAAGTTCGCCGCGGTGCGCACGCCGACGATCGCGGCCGTGTCCGGGTACGCGCTCGGCGGTGGTTGCGAGTTGGCGATGATGTGCGACGTGCTGATCGCCGCCGACACCGCAAAATTCGGCCAGCCCGAGATCAAACTCGGCGTGCTGCCCGGAATGGGCGGCTCGCAGCGGCTCACCCGAGCGATCGGGAAGGCCAAAGCGATGGACCTGATCCTGACCGGACGCAACATGGACGCGGCCGAGGCCGAACGCAGCGGCCTGGTGTCGCGTGTGGTGCCCGCCGACGACCTGCAGCGCGAGGCGATGTCCGTCGCCACCACCATCGCGCAGATGTCGCTGTCGGCCGCCCGCATGGCCAAGGAGGCGGTCAACCGCGCGTTCGAAACGCCGCTCTCCGAGGGCCTGCTGTACGAGCGCCGGCTGTTCCACTCCGCGTTCGCGACCGACGACCAGAGCGAGGGCATGGCCGCGTTTGTCGAGAAACGCACACCGAACTTCACACACCGCTGAAGATGGGGGCATGACCGACACACAGGCCGCGAGCCCGGCCGACGAAGTTCCGCAAGAAGAGGCCGACGAGACGCCGGAAGCGGCAGAACCGGCCGAGGAGCCCGCCGAACAGCCGCACTGGTGGCAGCGCCGATACACCTTCACCGGGACGGCGGTCGGGCTGGTGTTCCTGTGGTTGTCGATGACGCCGTCGCTGCTGCCGCGCGGGCCGCTGTTCCAGGGCCTGGTGAGCGGCGGGGCCGGCGCGACCGGTTACGCGGTCGGCGTGTTCGCCGTCTGGTTGGTGCGCTTCATGATGTCCAAGGACACCAGCCCCAAGCCGCCGCCAATCGCGTGGCTGATCCTGGTGGGCGTCGGCATCGCCGGCACCATCGGCATGATCATCTGGTTCCACCTCTGGCAGACCCACATCCGCGACTTGATGGGTGTGCCGCGACTGAAATGGCATGACTACCCGCTCGCTGCGATCCTGGCGATCGTCACGCTGTTCGTGTTCGTCGAGATCGGCCAGCTGGTCGGGCGGTTCATCCGATTCCTGGTCCGGCAATTGAATCGGGTTGCGCCGCCGCGGGTTTCGGCCGTCGTCGCGGTGGTTCTCGTGGTCGCGCTGTTTATCACGGTTCTCAACGGTGTGATCCTGCGGTTCGCAATGGACACGCTGAACAACACCTTCGAGGCCGTCAACAACGAGATGGACCCGGACAGCCCGCCGCCGAACACGACGCTGCGCTCGGGTGGCCCCGGTTCGTTGGTGACATGGGAGACGCTGGGCAACCAGGGCCGGATTTTCATAGACGGCGCCGCGACCGTCGAGGAGCTGTCAAAGTTCAACGGCGCGCCCGCGGTCGAGCCGATCCGCGCATACGCGGGGTTGGAGT
>DASWBF010000590.1:0-2242 GCA_036390735.1 Mycobacterium sp.
TCACCGTCTGCCGAGACGACGCCGGTGTCGACGCCGTTGCCGACGCCGACGGGTCCGTTGCCGACGCCGACGGGTCCGTTGCCGACGCCGACGGGTCCGTTGCCCACGGCGACCGGTCCGCTGCCGACGGCGACGGCGACCGTGCAATTACCCAGAGCCACCACGCCACTGCCTACCGCAACGGCTCCGTTGGCAACAGCGAACGCGCCGTTGCCAACTCCGGCGGCCCCGTCGCCGACCGCTATTGCGCCGGTGCCGACCGCGGCTGGACCGCTACCCACCGCGACCGTCGCGTCGACAGCCACCGTGCCGTTGCCGACCGCGGCGGAGCCAGTGCCGACAGCAGCCCGGCCGCTTCCCACCGCAACCGAGGCGCCCGCGGCGCCGAGGACGTCAATCGTGACGACGACGGTGGCGCCCGCGACGCCGGAAGGCTAGAGGCGGACGGTTCAGCGGTATCCGTCGGGATCCGACGTGGCCTCGTTCAGCGACGCGTCGGCATAGCCGCGGCAATAGTCCCAGGTCACATACGCGTCGGGTTCGGGATCGTAGGCCGGCTCGTGCGGCCGGACGGTGCCGTCGACCAATAGCTGCAGAAGGTTCGCGCGCAGCATGTCCCAGTCATGGTAGTGATCCTGCTGGCACTCGTCGCACGACACCACGAGCCCGCGAATTCCCTTGGGCGCCAACAACGCTTCGTACACGGCGAGGTCCGCCAGGTCGGCCTCGACCGCGGTCCGCTCTTGCGGGTCAAGCGGCTGACCCGGCTCGATCGCATCCAGTGCCGCCGACGGGTCCAACGGATCGTCGGCGAACGGATCGGGCGGCAAACCCGGGGGGAGGTGGTCGCGCACGCCTCTACAGTAACTAGCCCAGCCGACATTTCGCCAGCCGCGCCCAGCCCATTGGCACGGCCTCGCCAACGACGGCGATACCGTCGATACCGATAAGATGAGCACCTAGCCCCGCACCGATGGAGGCCTCCCGATGTCGATAACAGACGGTCGTACTTCGGTGAATTCGGCTGCCTCCGTCCCCGCCGTCACCCCGGTCCCCACCGGCGGCGACGACCCACACAAGATCGCGATGCTCGGGCTCACCTTCGACGACGTACTGCTGCTGCCGGCCGCCTCCGACGTGGTCCCGGCCGCCGCCGACACCTCCAGTCGGTTGACCAAGAAGATCCGTCTGAAGGTGCCGCTGGTCAGCTCCGCGATGGACACCGTGACGGAGGCGCGGATGGCGATCGCGATGGCCCGCGCGGGCGGCATGGGAGTGCTGCACCGCAACCTGTCGGTCGCCGAACAGGCCGGCCAGGTCGAGATGGTCAAGCGGTCGGAGGCCGGCATGGTCACCGACCCCGTCACGTGCTCGCCGGACAACACGCTGGCCGAGGTCGACGCGATGTGCGCGCGGTTCCGGATCTCCGGCTTGCCGGTGGTGGACGCGCTCGGCTCGTTAGTTGGGATCATCACCAACCGGGACATGCGCTTCGAGGTGGACCAGAACAAGCGGGTGTCGGAGGTCATGACCAAGGCTCCGCTGATCACTGCCCGAGAGGGCGTCACCGCTGATGCGGCCCTGGGATTGTTGCGGCGCAACAAGATTGAGAAGTTGCCGATTGTCGACGGACACGGACGGCTCACCGGGCTGATCACGGTCAAGGACTTCGTCAAGACAGAACAGCATCCGCTGGCCACCAAGGACGGCGACGGCCGGTTGCTGGTCGGCGCCGCCGTCGGCACCGGCGACGACGCCTGGGTGCGCGCGATGACGCTCGTGGACGCCGGTGTCGACGTGCTCGTGGTGGACACCGCGCACGCGCACAACCGGCTGGTGCTCGAGATGGTCGGCAAGCTCAAGGCCGAGGCCGGCGACCGCGTCGAGGTCATCGGCGGCAATGTCGCCACCCGCAGCGGGGCTGCGGCGCTGGTGGACGCCGGCGCGGACGCGGTGAAGGTGGGCGTCGGGCCCGGCTCGATCTGCACCACCCGGGTGGTGGCCGGCGTCGGGGCGCCGCAGATCACCGCGATCCTGGAGGCGGTCGCGGCCTGCTCGCCGGCCTGTGTGCCGGTGGTGGCCGACGGCGGACTGCAGTACTCGGGCGACATCGCCAAGGCGCTGGTGGCCGGCGCGGACTCGGTCATGCTCGGCTCCTTGCTGGCCGGCTGCGAAGAGAGCCCCGGCGAGCTCGTCTTCATCAACGGCAAGCAGTACAAGTCGTATCGCGGCATGGGCTCCC
>DASWBF010000591.1:0-2963 GCA_036390735.1 Mycobacterium sp.
CGTATGAGGCTTATGCGGTTAGCAGAACGTCCACACGACCTCAAGTTGACAGTGCCGTCGCGCAAGTCCTCGACCTCTCCGGCCTGCGCCCGCTGCAAGGCGGTGACCTTCTCGGCGAGCTGGAGAGGTCAGCGGTGTCAGCCAATCACGACCGAGTCCTAGTCGCGACCGGTCAAATATCCGGTTCTGGAACGACTTCCGTGCCGTGATCTGCCTCGGCGGCAGTGATGGCATGGCCTCTAGCGGGAGTTTCCGGGCTTGAGTGATCGTTGGTCTGGTTTCGCCTGGTAGGCGGGTGTTTTCGGGTGGGGCGGGTGTATTACCCAACTCGTTGTGGGGGGTTCAGCGGGTGGGCGCGTAGTGGTGGATGTCGAACAGGTCGGCCAGTTGCTGCTGGGTGGGGTTCATGTCGGTGAGCATGCGTTGCACGCGGGGGCGACCTTTGCCGCCGTCGTGGTAGAGCAGTTCGGTCTCTTCGATGCCGGCGAGTTCGTCGAGCAGTTCGCGCACCGACATGTGCAGGCCGGCGTGGGCGGCGTGGCGGCGCATCAGGTGGGCGACGGCCAGGGCCAGCACGCAGTAGAACACGTGCACCCGGATCTTGGAGTCGGTCCAGTGGTGCATCGGGCTGAATGAGACCACGTGCGGGTCTTTGAGTTGGCGGAACCCGAACTCGGCGTCGGATTGGGAGCGGTAGGCGGCCACCACGTCGGGCACCGGCCAGTCGCGGTTGGTGAACAGGATCCGTTTGCCGAACAGGCGCGCCTCGAGCCGGGTCCGGGCGCGGGCGTCGGTGCGCCAGGTCAGTCGCAGCTCGGCGGGTGCCTGGCCGGTCAGCGTGACGGTGATGATGTCGGCGACCCAGCGGGGTCTGCGGATCGCGGCGATCTCGGCCTCCACTGCGGCGCGGTCGCGGCGGGTGCGGCCGCGGGCCAGCCGGGCGGCCAGGTCGGTGAGCCGGCGCCGCGCCGTGGCCAGGGTCTGGTCCAGGCCGCGGGATTGCTTGGCGTGCAGGTTCGCCGAATGGGTCAGCACCGCGCGGCGGGTCACGCCCAACGCGGTGACCGTGGTGTCGAGGTAGCGCAGCCCGGGGTAGCGGCCGGTGTCCACCGGCCGGTAGTCGTGGTCGGCGATCGCCAGCAGGTCGGGGTGATCGCTGGGCGGCAGCGAGCCGACGAAGCCGATCCCGTGGGCCTCGACGACGGCGTGGTTGTCGCCGCTGTTCTGCCCGGCGTCATAGACCACGGTCAGCGACTCGACCCCCGACACCAGGTCCCGGTACCGGGTCACCAGTTCGTCGATGACCGTGGTGAACTGGGTGACATCGGGACGGTCCCCGGGATAGGCGTGGCTGATCACCGGCACCCCGCCGTCGCGGGTCACCACCAGCGCCAACCCGACCAGCCGCAGGTCGGTGCGTTTCTGCTTGGCCTTGCCGCGCTGCGCGATCGGCGCGCGCTGGTTGCCGGTGTCGATGAAGGTGGCGAAGTTGGTCATGTCCAGCGCCAGCCCGGTCAGGTCGAGCCCGAACTCGGTGACCATCGCGCGGCCGAGCCGGGTCTCGATCGCCCGCAGCTCGGCCTCGCCGAGCCGGTCCATCGCGTCCCAGAACCGGCGGTGATCCACCGCGGCCCGACCCAGTTTCACCCATCGCGGCCCGGCCGTGGTGGCCCACCAGTCGGCGAAACCACGCTTGGAGCACGGGTCCACGATCCGGTTCGCGCACGCCAACGCCAGGTAGGTGCCCACCGACGCGGCCGCGTCGGCGCGGCGCGGCGCCACCTCATCCACGATCCCGGCCACATCCAGCCGGACCAGCGTCGACCACACCGCCGCGAGATCTCCGAACCGCTTGTGCCGGCTGCGTTTCGGTCCTCCCGCTGGCGTCTCGGACAGCTTGGCGAGCACCTCGTCCGCGCTGCCCAGATACTGCTGAGACACGATGCGCGGCTTGCCGTCCACGCGGGCCGACTCGACCAGGTAGTAGTAGGTCTGGTTACCGCGTCGCTTACCCACGATCGACGCCATATATGGGTAATACACTCTTGTCACACAAACCTCAAGCACCACAACACAAGACACGCCGATCAGCTACAAACCCCGGAAACTCCGCTAGCAGTCGCCCGATCCAGGTGACGTCGTCACCCGCGGCCGCGAGGTCTGTCCACGCGCCGGCGCGAAATATCGGCGGCTATCGAGCGCCGCCGTGCCGCGGGCGCCGTTGGTGAGGCAGTTACTGTGAACGGCTTTGTTCAGGGCCGGGTGGGCCGTTTTCGCCTCGATCGGCGATCAAGCCCTCGATGAGTTCAACGATTCGCTGTTGTCCCGCCGCTCCGGCATCGAGCTTGCCGCGCATCTCGGTAAACCCGCGTTCCACCTTCGTCCGAAGGTCGCCGAAATCCTCCCGCAAAGCATTGAAGCTGCCCACTGTGGCCTGACGGAAGTCGCGAATTTCGTCGCCGAATTCCGCCACGTCGCGGTCCGCAGCGCCGGCCAGCACACGCGCGGCAGCCGCATCTTGCTCACTTGCGCGTACCCGCTCGGCAAGCTCGTGCACCTGGGTTTCCAGCGCAGCGACGCGCGCCTCAAGGCTTTGCGGCTCCACGTACCGAAGCCTAACTGCCCGTCGCCGACGTTTCTTGGGGCCAGGTGATGCACTGCTGAGGCTCATTCGGATGTTTCTGGGGCTGGATAGGTCCGACTTGCCCGCGTCAGTTTGACGGGCGGATGTCGGGTCGGGTTGAGTGATGTCGGTCTCCAACGCGGCCGGTTGCAACGCAAACCATGCGGACGGTTACGCGGAGGACGCTTATGAACCCGGCCGGCCATGTTGAGCTCTCAACACAGGACCTGGAGGAACTCGCGTGGGAGTTTCTCGGTTCGGAGTTCACCACCGAGGTTCACATTGACTGGCCCATTGACCGGTGCGTGCACGCCTATCTGTTGCATCACGGACTCATCGA
>DASWBF010000592.1:0-5325 GCA_036390735.1 Mycobacterium sp.
ATCGAGAATCACTTTATCCGCCAGATCGGCGCTGGCAGACGAGCGAGACCGTATCGACGCTATGGTTTCGCGACCCGGATCGGGTGGATTCGGCTTCCGCAGGCGCGTGCTCCATCGAACAAACCGTTGCGCTGCTACGTAATAACTGCTACGGTTTGATCCATTCCGTCGGGAGGGGCTTGCGATGACCGTGGTGATGGAGACGACAGCGACCGACTACCATGTCGGCGCCTGCACGCGCGATCCCGATCGGTGGCTGACCGCGACCGACGAGGCCACTAAGTCGGTCTGCCGGGCCTGCCCGCGCCGGTGGCTGTGCGCGAAGGAGGCGTGCGAGATGCCCGCGGCGCAAGGCATGTGGGCGGGTGTGGTCATTCCCGAAGCGGGCCGCGGACGCACGTTCGCGCTGAAGCAGCTGCGGTCATTGGCCGAGCACGGCGGTTACGCGGTCCGCTAGCAGGCCCGACGGGGGAGGCCTTGCTGCTGGCCGTGGTCGAGCGAGGGGTGGGCCACGGCCGCCTGCAGCAAACGATGAGAATCGCCTTAACCTGCGCTTTCTTGTTCTGTAGCCACCTACCCCGAGATGTCAGCAAACGTCGCTGCGGTTTCTCCGCGGGCCGAGCCGCCCTGGCGTAACATGAATTGACAAGCGGCACAGCCTATTCGGGTCAGGCCCTGGACCGCTTGGGGGACGATCGCTGAAGGACGGCGACGGGGCGGTTAGGGTGGACTAAGTTGGCATGTCAAGGGCCTTTTGTCATATCGTTTTCTCCACTTGTCGTGACCGGGACAAGTGCGCCGTTCAGCGTCGTGCGGCTGCATTCCTTTCGTGGGATTCGGCCCCTCTTTGCGGCCGGAGTGATCCGGCACAGAATTGACAAGTCCGAGGGGCGCAACCCACCGCAAAGGGAGCACACCGTCGGCAACTAACAGAACTTTCGCGAAGGGCTAGGTGGGAATGGCGCCCAGCAGTGTCGGGCTCTACAACCCCGCGTTCGAACACGACGCATGTGGCGTCGCGATGGTCGTCGACATGTACGGCCGCCGTAGCCGCGACATCGTCGACAAGGCGATTACCGCACTGCTGAACCTGGAGCATCGCGGCGCCCAGGGCGCCGAGCCACACACCGGTGACGGTGCCGGAATCTTGATCCAGGTTCCCGACGACTTCCTGCGCGCAGTCGTCGACTTCGACCTACCCGAGCCCGGCAGCTACGCGACGGGCATCGCGTTTCTGCCGCAGTCGTCCAAAGACGCGATGGCCGCCTGCGCGGCGGTGGAGAAGATCGTCGAGGGCGAGGGACTCGAAGTGCTCGGTTGGCGCGACGTGCCCACCGACGAGTCGTCGCTGGGCGCGCTGGCGCGCGACGCGATGCCGACCTTCCGCCAGGTGTTCATCGCCGGTGCGTCGGGCATGGAGCTGGAGCGGCGCGTCTACGTCATCCGCAAGCGTGCCGAGCACGAGCTGGGCACCAAGGGCCCGGGCCAGGACGGCCCCGGCCGCGAAACCGTCTATTTCCCGAGCCTTTCCGGGCAGACCTTCGTCTACAAGGGCATGCTCACCACGCCGCAGCTCAAGGCGTTCTACCTTGACCTGCAAGACGACCGGCTGACCAGCGCGCTGGGCATCGTGCATTCCCGGTTCTCGACGAACACGTTCCCGTCGTGGCCGCTGGCCCACCCGTTCCGGCGGATCGCCCACAACGGCGAAATCAACACCGTCACCGGTAATGAGAACTGGATGCGTGCCCGTGAGGCGTTGATCCGCACCGACGTCTTCGGGTCCGACGTCGAGAAGCTGTTCCCGATCTGCACCCCGGGCGCGTCGGACACCGCCCGCTTCGACGAGGTGCTCGAGTTGCTGCACCTCGGCGGACGCAGCCTCGCGCACGCGGTGCTGATGATGATCCCCGAGGCGTGGGAGCGCCACGAAAGCATGGACGCCCGTAGGCGGGCTTTTTACGAGTACCACGCGTCGCTGATGGAGCCGTGGGACGGCCCGGCGTCGATGACGTTCACCGACGGCACGATCGTGGGCGCGGTGCTCGACCGCAACGGCCTTCGGCCATCACGGATCTGGGTGACCAGCGACGGGCTGGTCGTGATGGCGTCCGAGGCCGGCGTGCTCGACCTCGACCCGTCGACGGTCGTGAAGCGGATGCGGCTGCAGCCGGGCCGGATGTTCCTGGTCGACACCACCCAGGGCCGCATCGTCGACGACGAGGAGATCAAGGCGGAGCTGGCCGCCGAGCACCCGTACCAGGACTGGCTGGACAGCGGGCTCATCGCGCTCGAGGAGTTGCCGCAGGGCCCGTACGTGCGGATGCCCCATCACCGGATCGTGTTGCGGCAGTTGGTGTTCGGCTACACCTACGAGGAGCTGAACCTGCTGGTCGCGCCGATGGTGCGCACCGGCGCCGAGCCGCTGGGCTCGATGGGCACCGACACCCCCGTCGCGGTCCTGTCGCAGCGGGCGCGGATGCTCTACGACTACTTCCAGCAGCTGTTCGCCCAAGTCACCAACCCGCCGTTGGACGCGATCCGCGAGGAAGTGGTGACCAGCCTGCAGGGCGTGATCGGCCCGGAGGGCGACCTGCTGTCGCCCGACGAGAACTCGTGTCGCCAGATCGTGCTGAAGCAGCCGATCCTGCGCAACCACGAACTCGCCAAACTGGTCAACCTCGACCCGGACGCCGATATCAACGGCCGCCGACACGGCATGCGCACCAAATTGATTCGCTGCCTGTACCCGGTGGCCAAGGGTGGCGCCGGGCTGAGGGCCGCGCTCGACGACGTGCGCGAGCAGGCATCGGCGGCGATCGCCGACGGGGCCCGCATCATCGTGCTGTCCGACCGCGAGTCCGACGAGAAGCTGGCGCCGATCCCGTCGCTGCTGTCCGTCGCCGCGGTACACCACCACCTGGTGCGGGAGCGGTCACGCACGCTGGTCGGCCTGGTGGTCGAGGCGGGCGACGCCCGCGAGGTCCACCACATGGCCGCGCTGATCGGCTTCGGCGCCGCGGCGATCAACCCGTACATGGCGTTCGAGTCGATCGAGGACATGCTCGACCGCAAGGTGATCGCCGGGCTGGGCCGGGAGAAGGCACTCGCCAACTACGTCAAGGCTGCCGGCAAGGGCGTGCTGAAAGTGATGTCCAAGATGGGCATCTCGACGCTTGCGTCCTACACCGGCGCCCAGCTGTTCCAGGCCGTCGGCATCTCGCAGCCAGTGCTCGACGAGTACTTCACGGGCATGACCTGCCCGACCGGCGGCATCGACCTCGACGACATCGCTGACGACGTCGCGAAACGCCACGCGCTGGCGTTCCTGCCGCGGCCGGAGGAGCGGGCACATCGCGAGCTCGAGGTGGGCGGGGAGTATCAGTGGCGCCGCGAGGGCGAATATCACCTGTTCAACCCCGACACCGTGTTCAAGCTGCAACACGCAACCCGCACCGGGCAGTACAAGATCTTCAAGGAGTACACGAAGCTCGTCGACGACCAGTCCGAGCGGATCGCGTCGCTGCGCGGGCTGCTGCGGTTCCGGGACGGTGCACGGCCGCCGGTGCCGATCGAAGAGGTCGAGCCCGCCAGCGAGATCGTCAAGCGGTTCTCGACGGGCGCGATGAGCTACGGCTCGATTTCGGCCGAGGCGCACGAAACGCTGGCGATCGCGATGAATCGCCTTGGCGGCCGGTCGAACTGCGGCGAGGGCGGCGAAGACGTCCGGCGCTTCGAGCGTGACGAGAACGGTGACTGGCGACGTAGCGCGATCAAACAGGTCGCCTCCGGGCGGTTCGGCGTTACCTCGCACTACCTGACCAACTGCACCGATCTGCAGATCAAGATGGCGCAGGGCGCGAAACCCGGTGAGGGCGGCCAGCTTCCGGGCAGCAAGGTGTATCCGTGGATTGCCGATGTCCGGCATTCGACGCCCGGTGTGGGGTTGATCTCACCGCCGCCGCACCACGACATCTACTCGATCGAGGATCTCAAGCAGCTGATCCACGACTTGAAGAACTCCAACCCGCAGGCCCGTGTGCACGTGAAGCTGGTGTCGGAGAACGGTGTCGGCACGGTCGCGGCGGGTGTGTCCAAGGCCCATGCCGACGTGGTGCTGATCTCCGGCCACGACGGCGGCACCGGGGCGACGCCGCTGACGTCGATGAAACACGCCGGCGCGCCCTGGGAGCTCGGACTGGCAGAGACACAGCAGACGTTGCTGCTCAACGGTTTACGGGATCGGATCGTCGTGCAGGTCGACGGCCAGCTCAAGACGGGCCGTGACGTGGCGATCGCGACCCTGCTGGGCGCCGAGGAGTACGGTTTTGCGACCGCGCCGCTGGTGGTGTCGGGCTGCATCATGATGCGGGTATGTCACCTCGACACCTGCCCGGTCGGCGTGGCGACCCAGAACCCCGAGCTGCGCAAGCGCTACAACGGCAAGCCGGAGTTCGTCGAGAATTTCTTTATGTTCATCGCCGAAGAAGTGCGGGAGTACCTGGCGCAGTTGGGTTTTCGCACCATTAACGAGGCAGTCGGCCAGGTCGGCGCGCTGGACACCACGCTGGCCGCCGAACATTGGAAGGCCCGCAAGCTCGACCTGTCGCCGGTGCTGCACGAGCCCGAGTCGGCGTTCATGAACCAGGACCTCTACTGCAGCTCGCGCCAAGACCATGGCCTGGACAAGGCGCTGGATCAGCAGCTGATCGTGATGAGCCGTGAAGCGCTGGACCAGCAAAAGCCGGTCAAGTTCTCGACGACGATCTCCAACGTCAACCGGACCGTCGGCACGATGCTGGGCCACGAACTCACCAAAGCCTATGGCGGACAAGGGCTTCCCGACGACACCATCGACATCACGTTCGACGGGTCGGCCGGCAACAGCTTCGGCGCCTTCGTGCCGAAGGGCATCACGCTGCGCGTATACGGCGACGCCAACGACTACGTCGGCAAGGGGCTCTCCGGCGGGCGCATCGTCGTGCGGCCGGCGCGCAACGCACCGGACGGATACGTAGCCGAGGACAACATCATCGCCGGCAACGTCATCCTGTTCGGCGCCACCAGCGGCGAGGCGTTCCTGCGCGGGCAGGCCGGTGAACGGTTCGCGGTGCGCAACTCCGGGGCGCATGCCGTCGTGGAGGGTGTCGGCGACCACGGCTGCGAGTACATGACCGGCGGCAAGGTCGTCGTTCTTGGACCCACCGGACGCAACTTCGCGGCGGGCATGTCCGGCGGTGTCGCGTATGTCTACGACCCGACGCGCGTGCTGCCCGACCATCTGAACTCGGAGATGGTCGAACTCGAGGAACTCGACGACGACGA
>DASWBF010000593.1:0-6337 GCA_036390735.1 Mycobacterium sp.
CCGGCGCCGTTCGGGTTCGACGCGCCCACCGAGATCGTCCGCGACATGATCCAGGCGCTGCCGCATGCCCAGGGCTACTCCAACTCCAAGGGAGTCCTTCCGGCTCGCCGCGCGGTCGTGACGCGCTACGAACTCGTCGAGGGCTTCCCGCGCTTCGACGTCGACGACGTCTTCCTCGGCAACGGCGCATCCGAACTGATCACGATGACGCTGCAGGCGCTGCTCGACGACGGCGACCAGGTCTTGGTTCCGGCGCCGAACTATCCGCTATGGACGGCGGCGACGTCGCTTGCCGGCGGCACCCCGGTGCACTACCTGTGCGACGAGTCGCAGGGATGGCAGCCCGACATTGCCGACATCGAGGCCAAGATCACCGACCGCACCAAGGCGCTCGTCGTGATCAACCCCAACAACCCGACCGGGGCGGTCTACACCCGTGAAACACTCACGCAGATAGCCGAATTGGCCCGCAAGCATCAGCTGCTGCTGCTGTCCGACGAGATCTACGACAAGATCCTCTACGACGACGCCACCCACATCAGCATGGCGTCGGTGGCACCCGACCTGTTGTGCCTGACGTTTAACGGCCTGTCGAAGGCGTACCGGGTCGCCGGCTACCGGGCCGGCTGGCTGGTGATCACCGGACCCAAGGACCATGCCCGAAGCTTCCTGGAAGGCATCGGCCTGCTGGCCAACATGCGGCTGTGCCCGAATGTGCCTGCGCAGCATGCGGTTCAAGTCGCTCTCGGCGGATACCAGAGCATCGACGACCTGGTCCTGCCCGGTGGGCGGCTACGCGAGCAGCGCGACGTGGCCTGGAGCAAGCTCAACGAGATTCCCGGGGTGTCGTGCGTGAAGCCTCAAGGTGCGCTGTACGCGTTTCCGCGACTCGACCCCGAGGTGTACGGCATCGTCGACGACGAGAAGCTGGCGCTCGACCTACTGCTGGACGAGAAGATCCTGGTCACCCAGGGCACCGGATTCAACTGGCCGACACCCGATCACCTGCGGATCGTGACTCTGCCGTGGGCATCCGAGCTGGCCGACGCGATCGACCGGATCGGCGATTTCCTGACGAGCTACCGGCAATGACCGCGATCGCGTCGCCGCCCGAAACACATGTGGCTCCACGCGTCATCGTCGCGGTGCTGCTGCTGGTCATCCCGCTGAGCCAGATCGGGCTGGACGTGTACACGCCGGCCCTTCCCACCATGGCGGCCGAGTTCGCCGCGTCGAACGACGTCGTCCAGAACACGGTGACCGCCTACATGCTCGGCATGGCGCTGGCGTTCATCCCGGTGGGGTTGATCGCGGATGCGTTGGGCCGCAAGCGTGTTTTGCTCGGCGGGCTGATGCTGCTGGCAGGCGCGAGCGTCGGATGCGCTCTCGCGCCCAATCTTTCGCTGCTGATGGGAATGCGGTTCGTGCAGGGCATCGGCGCCGGCGCGTGCCTGCTGCTGGCCGCGACGATCGCCGCCGACTGTTTCCGCGGCGCCAAGCTGGTGTCGGTGCTGGGGCTGCTCGGGGCGGCGTGGGGCGCGGCCCCGGTGCTCGCTCCGGCTGTCGGCGGCATCATCGTGCAGTTCGGGTCGTGGCGTCTGGTGTTCGAATTGTTCGCGCTGCTGGCAGCGTCGGTGGCCGTGCTGGTGGTGAAGGTGCTTCCCGAGACGCTTCCGACAGATCTGCGCTCACGTGTCGATCTGCGCGCGGCGACGCGGGTGCTCGGTGAAGCGCTGAAGCACCGGATGTTTGTCGGGTTCGTGGTGATGTTCGGCTTGATCGGAGCGGTGCAGATGGTGTTCGGCGTCGTCGGCCCGTTCTTGTACGAGGTGAAACTCGGCTTCTCGCCCGCCACGTACGGCTTGGTCGCGTTGCTGATCGGAGTCGCGAACCTGACCGGCGAATTGGGCTGCGGCGCGCTGGCCCAGCGGCTGACCACGTTGCGGCTGGCCTCAGGTGCGTGGGCCGTGTTCTTCCTCGGCGCCGTCGTGCTGGTGATCTCCGCCGACGTGGTGGGCGTCAATGCGTGGGTGATCACGGTGGGCGCGGCGGTCGCGCTGGTCGGGATCGGTGTGCTCGACCCGCAGAGCAAGGGCCTGGCGATGGGAGTGTTCACCCGCAACATCGGGCTGATCGCCGGTCTGGTCAACACCTGCTGCTATCTGATCGTCAGCGCGGCGATGGCCTTGATGGCCTACCTGCCGGAGAACTCGCAGGCGCCGCTCGGATGGCTCTGGGTTGCGGCCGGCGCGGTGTTCGCCGCGGTGCTGATCACCACGGTGTCGCCGCGACGGTCGACGGTGCATTAAAGTCCGAAGGTGTTTCGGACAGTCATCGTCGACCAGCCCCAACCGGGAGTGGCGGTGCTGCGGCTGAACCGCCCCGAGCGCCTGAACGCGATCAACGAAGTCATGCAGTCGGAGCTGAAGCAGGCGTTCGAGTCGCTGGGCTCCGACACCACGGTTTCCGCCGTCGTCCTGACCGGCGAGGGTCGCGGGTTCTGCTCGGGTATCGACGTGCGTGACTTCGGGCCCGGAATGCTGGAGGCGACGGCTCCGGCCATCGACCGGCTGCGGTTTCAGGAGTCGATGGCGGAACTGCCGCAGGCGATCTGGGACTTGCCGCGGCCTGTGATTGCGGCCGTCAACGGCCCGTGTGTCGGTGCCGGATTGGCGTTGTGTCTGGCCGCTGACATCAGGATCTGTTCTACCGCAGCGACTTTCGGCAATGCCGCGATCCTGCTCGGCCTGTCGGGCGCGGAAATGGGCATGAGCTACTTTCTGCCACGCATCGTGGGAACCAGCGTCGCCGCTGAGTGGATGTTGACCGGCCGCACCGTGTCCGCCGAGGAGGCCGACCGGCGCGGCTTGGTGAGCCAGCTCGTCGCACCCGACGAACTGTTTGCCCGGGCTCTTGAAATCGCCTCTGCCATTGCACAACTCACGCCGCTGGGAGTGCAGCTGACCAAACGGGCACTGCAGGTCAACACCGACGCTGCCGGCCTCACGGCGGCCCTGGAACTCGAGAACCGCAACCAGGTGCTCAGCCATGCCACCGACGAAGCGGCCGAGCGGCGGCGGAAGTGGTCGTCGTGACCGGCCCACTGCGGGGCGTACGCATAGTGATGATGGGCGGGCTGGGTCCCGGCCCGTTCTGCGGCATGCTGCTGGGCGACCTGGGCGCTGACGTGCTGCGTGTCGATCAGCCGCGCCAGGTCGACGGCCCGCTGCCCATCGATTACACCGTGCGCCGCAATCAGCGCTCGGTCGCGCTGGACGTGAAACAGCCACGCGGACGGCAACTCGTGCATCGGCTGGTCGAGAACGCCGACGCGTTCGTCGACGTGTTCCGCCCGGGCGTGGCCCAACGGTTGGGCATCGGGCCCGACGATCTGCGCGACGTGAACCGCCGGCTGGTCTACGCGCGGATGACGGGCTACGGCCAAGACGGGCCGTACGCCGACCGCGCCGGGCACGACATCAACTACATCGCGCTGGCCGGCGCGCTGCACGGAATCGGCACCGAAGACACGCCCGTGCCGCCGCTGAACCTCGTCGGCGACTACGGCGGCGGCGGAATGCTGTTGGCGGTCGGGCTGTTGAGCGCGATCCTCGAGGCGCGCGAATCCGGCCAGGGCCAAGTGCTCGACGTCGCGATGGTCGACGGAGCCGCCGCGCTGATGGCGCCGTACTTCGGGATGGTGCCCGCAGGCACCTGGCGAGATCACCGGCACGACAACCTTCTTGACGGCGCGGCGCACTTCTACGGCACCTACGAGACGGCCGACGGTAAGCACGTCGCGGTCGGCGCGTTGGAGCGGCAGTTCTACGCCGAGTTGTGTGAGCGCCTCGGCGTTGATGTCCCGCGCGGCGATGACGACCCGTCGGCGTGGAAGGCCCACCGCGAAACCTTCGCCGCGACGTTTCGGCAGAAGACCCGCGACGAGTGGGAACGCGAGCTTGGCTCTCCCGGCGTTTGTGCGGCTCCAGTGCTGAGCATCAGGGAGGCGCCACACCACCCGCACAACGTCGCCCGCGGATCCTTCATCGACGTGGACGGTGTTATGCAGCCCGCTCCGGCCCCGCGGTTTTCCCGAACTGTTCCGCCGCCGCCCACGCCGCCGGGACTGGCCGGCGACCACACCCGCGACGTGTTGGGTGAACTGGGGCTGGACGACGGTGCGGTCGCCGAGCTGATCGACGCCGGCGTGGCACGGCAGCGATGAGCGCTTGCGCGAAGAGCAGACAGCAGAGCAGAAAGGACGACTAGTGGCTTGGGACTTCTCCACCGACCCCGACTGGGCCGCGCAACTGAAGTGGGTCGACGACTTCGTGCGTTCCGAATGCGAACCGATCGACCTGATCGTCAAGGAATCTCACGACCTCAACGATCCCGTCCGCCAGGCGCTGATTCCGCCGCTGCAGAAGATCGTCAAAGACCGCGGACTGTGGGCCACGCACCTGGGCCCCCATCTCGGCGGACCGGGATACGGGCAGGTGAAACTCGCGCTGCTCAACGAGATTCTCGGCCGTTCTGAGTGCGCGCCAATCGTTTTCGGCTCGCAAGCCCCCGACTCGGGCAATAGCGAGATCCTCGCTCACTACGGCACACCCGAGCTCAAGGAGCGGTACCTGGAGCCGCTGCTCGACAACCGGATCGTGTCGTGTTTCTCGATGACCGAGCCGCAGGGTGGCGCCGATCCGAAGGTGTTCACCACGGCCGCCGTACAGGACGGCGACCACTGGATCATCAACGGCGAGAAGTGGTTTTCGTCGTTCGCCTCGATGGCCTCGTTTCTGATCGTGATGGCCATGACCGACCCGGACGCGCCGCCGTACGAGCGGTACTCGATGTTCGTCGTGCCCGCCGAGACACCCGGCATCAACGTGCTGCGCGACGTCGGGCTCGGGTACCAGCCGCGCGGCGGCGGACGCGAAGGCTACGTGCGATACGAGGACGTGCGCGTGCCGGCCGATCACATGCTCGGCCCGCGCGGCGGCGCGTTCGTCGTCGCCCAAACCCGTCTCGGCGGCGGGCGCATCCACCACGCCATGCGGACCGTCGGGCTGGTGCGCCGCATCTTCGACATGCTGTGCGAGCGCGCGGTGTCCCGGCACACGCAGGGTGAGCTGCTCGCCAACAAGCAGCTCGTCCAGGAGATGGTCGCGGATTCGTGGATGGAGATCGAGGCGTTCCGGCTGCTGACGCTGCAGACGGCGTGGAAGATCGACCAGCACAACGACTACAAGGCGGTGCGCGCCGACATCTCCGCGGTCAAGGCGATGATGCAGAAGGTGCTGCACGACGTGTCCGCGCGCGCGTTGCAGCTGCACGGATCGCTGGGCACCACCCACGAGATGCCGTTCGTGCAATACCTCGTCGAGTCGTTCGTGCTCGGGCTGGCCGACGGGCCCACCGAGGTGCATAAGGTCACGCTGGCGCGGCTTCTGCTCAAAGACCGCAAACCGTCGCCCGACGTCTTCCCGTCGGAACACCTGCTGCGGCTGCGCGCGGCGGCGGAAGCGAAGTTCGCCGACAAGCTGGCCGGCATCGACCGCCGCTAGGCCAGCCAACCGATTTCGCGCAGGAACGGCTGGGTGTGCGCGATCCGGCCGGTCAGCGTCTTCGGGTCGCCGGTGCACAGCGTCAACGCGGTTTGTGTGATGAGCTCGATGTCCTCGGTGTCGGTC
Organism: Mycobacterium sp.; assembly: GCA_036390735.1. Classification (GTDB taxonomy): domain Bacteria; phylum Actinomycetota; class Actinomycetes; order Mycobacteriales; family Mycobacteriaceae; genus Mycobacterium. The sequence continues at coordinate 5,691 of DASWBF010000593.1, forward strand.
TTGGCCAGGTCAAGCGTGCCGGCACCCGGGGTGGCCACCGGGTTCGACGGCCCTGCGGCATTGACCGCGATCCCGTCGTCGTACAGCTCGGCCGCAAGGCTTTTCGTGAGACGGTTCAACGCGGCCTTCACGGTGCCGTAGATCCCGAACCCCGCCGCCCGGTCGAACTCCGAAAACGGCGGGCCCTCAGGGAGATCCCCGCCGACCGAGGTGACGTTGAGGATCCACCCGCGGCCGCGTTCGCGCATACCCGGAATGGCCAACTGGGCCAGATGCAGCGGCGCCAGCACGTGCATCTCGACCATCAGGCGCACCCGCCGCTCCGGGAACGTATCGAGCGGACGCAGGAATGTCACGGCGGCGTTGTTGACCAAGATGTCCGGTGCCCCAACGCGTTCGACCACCTCGCCGAAAAGGCGGTCCCGGTCGTCGGTCTTTGACAGGTCCGCCTGCACGGCGACCGCCGACCCGCCGTCGGCGGTGATCTCGTCGAGCGTCTGACGCAGCGACCCGTGGTATTTCGGGTCGGGGTCCATGGTGCGGGCGGTCAGCGCGACGGTCGCGCCTTCGCGGGCCAACTGCTGCGCGATCGCCTTGCCAAGGCCCCTGCTGGTACCCGTAACCAACGCGACCTTGCCGGCGCAACT
>DASWBF010000594.1:0-2394 GCA_036390735.1 Mycobacterium sp.
GTTACGCTGCCCGGCAGGAATCAACTGGTCATGCATCTGCCTCTCCGGCGGCGGACTCCCACTCGCTCGCCCCATGCCCATCCTGCCGCCAATGGATTTGTCCCGCATAACGTGTGGTCCCAAAACGGTCCCAAAGCAAGCGCTCGTAACCCTGGGGAAGTTGGGCGGCCGGACTAGAGCCGTGCGGACGAGTAATTGGCGGTGGATCGGCAGCTGCCACCAGGGCCGTGCTCGTCCGTCGGGGCAAAAGCCGTTGTGCGTGAAGCACAAGAACGCTGGCGCTCGGCGCTCCGGTCACCGCGGCGGTCGCACCCCCGGTACGCGCGGGCAGCGTATGGGACTGTCGAAAGCGCGGCTTGCTGCGCGATCACATCATCGGCCGCATCCCTGGAGGGTGCCGTGCAGCTGAGTGAACTCCTCGGGCCCGTCGTGCTGGACGCCGCCGCTCAGCGCGTCGGCACCGTCGTCGACGTCAGGCTGACCGTGGACGGCGACCTCGATGACAACCCTGATCTCCCAACGATGTTCGTTTTGGTTGTCTAGCCCGCGGACACGCTCGTCCTACTTGGGGTATGAACGCTCCGACGCCCGCCGACCCGCGATGCTGGCCGCGCTGCTGCGCTGGCGCCACCGCGGCACCTTCCTAGCGTTGTGGGACGACGTCGGCCGAGTCGACACGAAGTCGGTGTCCCTTCGGGCCGGGTTCCACCGCTACTCATCGACCTTGCACTAACGCAAGCACCGGTTCGTTCGCGCAGAGTACGGGCAAAGTCCAGCGACCTAATCCCGGTCCCAGGGGGCGCTGTCCCCCATCTTCTTGTAGTACTTGGCGAGGTGGCTTTTCACGCGTGCAATGTCGTCTTTGGGTAGGTCGACGCCGCCGCGCGAGCCCTGCATCACAGCGCCGGCGGCCATCACTGCGCGCGGCACTGCCTGAAGTTTCCCGCCGACCACATCGGCGATAAGCAGCTTGTAGGCGCCGAAATTGTCCTTGTTGTCGGCGTCGTACCAGACGTGCGCGTCGCGGTACTTCGCGTTGGGGTTGTCTTGCGCGTCGGCCCATCGACGGACGCGTTTTTCGGCCGCGTCGCCATCCCATTCCCGATCCCGACCAGCCAGCGGCAGATCCCCGAATGCGGTCACCGACATGATGTCTCCTCGCTCACTGCGGGGCGGGTGCCCGCCGCCAGTGAGAGTTAAACGCCTGTGAGGAGTGGTGCGCACAAGACGCGGGTACATCGGTTCCATGGTGGTCAGGATCGGCACGTCAGGCTGGTCCTACGACCACTGGGCCGGTGTGCTCTACGAGCCGGCCGTGCCAGCAGCAGGCCGGCTTGCGCGTTATACCGCGGAATTCGGCACCGTCGAGCTGAACGCCAGCTTCTACCGATGGCCCCGCGACGCGACGTTCGCGGGATGGCGGGACCGGCTACCGGCAGGCTTTCTGATGTCGGTGAAGGCGGCGCGGGGTCTCACCCATGCGCGACGTCTGCGTTCCCCCGAGGAGTGGATCGAACGCTTCGCTCGGTGCTGGCACGAGCTGAGGGATCGGCGCGGCGCGCTGCTGGTGCAGCTACACCCCGCGCAGGAGCGCGACGATGCCCGGCTGGACTACTTCCTCGGAGCGGTACCGCCGTGGATGACGGTCGCGGTGGAGTTGCGACATCCCTCCTGGGACGACCCGCAGGTGTATCAGCTGCTTGAGCGGCGCAATGCGACGTATGTCGTCATGAGTGGCGCGGGTCTGCCGTGCGTTCTGAAGGCGACCGCGAAGCTGGTCTACGTGCGGCTGCACGGTCCCGATCCGTCCACCCTCTACGGAGGCTCCTACAGCGCCGACGACCTGCGGTGGTGGGCTGATCGGATCATGGATTGGCATCGCGGCGGCCACGATGTGTTCGCGTACTTCAACAATGACGGTGACGGCAACGCTGTGCGCAACGCCCGGGACCTGCGCTCCCTTCTTCGCATCCACGGTCTGGCAAGCTGAGCGGCCACGCTCTGGCCGGACAATGCTGCCACGCAACATCTTTCACGGCCATGGATGCGTGGGCGCTGTGGTTGAATCACTGCCCGGCCGGGTATCACCAGCAGGCCGCACCAGAGGCGGCCGGAATCGGGAGGTCGCCATGAGCCGACGCTCGAAGGCGTTGTACATGCCGCTGTCCATTGCTACCAGCGTGGCCGGTGGCTGACTCGCCGGGGCGGTGTTCAGTCAGATCTGGAAACGTCTCGGCGATGCCGATCAGCCCCGCCGGATCTCCGGCGGTCCTTGCCCTTGCCGCGGACGTGGATGACGGCGCCATCGTGGCTGCGCCGAAGGTCACCGACGTTGGCGCGCACCAGTTCATCGGCGCGCAACCCGGCCAGCAGCGCGGTCAGGATCAGGGCGCG
>DASWBF010000595.1:0-20776 GCA_036390735.1 Mycobacterium sp.
CAGCTTGCCGACCTCGACTGTGTCGCCGTCGGCCAGCAGCCGGTCCGGTTTCACCGGCAGCGGGTCGGCGTCGATCTCGTGCACTGCGGTCGGGGCGCCGGTCGCGTCGACGACGGCCTCCAGCGCCTGCCAGTGGTCCCAGTGCTGGTGGCTGGTGACGATCAGCGCCAGCTTCGGCGCGTACTGGCGGACGAGATCGACGAGGTCGTCGGCGTCGTTGGCGGCGTCGATCAGCAGCGACTCGCCGGTCTCGGAACATGTGATCAGGTAGGCGTTGTTGTCCATGGGGCCCACCGAGGCCTTGATGATCGTCGCGCCGGGGAGAGTGCGGCGCGCAGCGGTGCCCTGATCGACGTGGCCGGTGTAAGTGTCTGTCACGACTGTCATGTGGCCAACGCTAGCGTGTCGGTGGGCACACATAGCATGGTCAAGGACTGCGTCTTTCTGGAAGGAAATGGGTGGCTGAGCGCCTGATCATCAAGGGTGCGCGTGAGCACAACTTGCGAAGCGTCGACCTCGACTTGCCCCGCAATGCGCTGATCGTGTTCACCGGGCTGTCCGGGTCGGGCAAGTCGTCGCTGGCCTTCGACACCATCTTCGCCGAGGGCCAGCGCCGCTACGTCGAGTCGCTGTCGGCGTACGCGCGGCAGTTCCTCGGCCAGATGGACAAGCCGGACGTCGACTTCATCGAGGGGCTGTCGCCGGCGGTCTCCATCGACCAGAAGTCCACCAACCGCAACCCGCGCTCGACCGTGGGCACGATCACCGAGGTCTACGACTACCTCCGGTTGCTCTATGCCCGCGCCGGCACCCCGCACTGCCCGGTGTGCGGCGAGCGGATCGCCCGCCAGACTCCGCAGCAGATCGTCGACCAGGTGCTCGCGATGCCCGAGGGGGTGCGCTTTTTGGTGCTGGCGCCGGTGGTCCGCACCCGCAAGGGCGAGTTCGCGGACCTGTTCGAGAAGCTGAATTCGCAGGGCTACAGCCGGGTCCGGGTGGACGGTGTCGTCCATTCGCTCGCCGATCCGCCGACGCTGAAGAAGCAGGAGAAGCACGACATCGAGGTGGTGGTCGACCGGCTCACCGTGAAGCCGACGGCCAAGCAGCGGCTCACCGACTCGGTGGAAACCGCGCTGCGGCTTGCCGACGGGATCGTCGTGCTCGAGTTCGTCGACCACGAGCATGATCACCCGCACCGCGAGCAGCGGTTCTCGGAGAAGCTGGCCTGCCCCAACGGCCATCCGCTGGCGGTAGACGACCTTGAGCCACGGTCGTTTTCGTTCAACTCGCCGTACGGCGCGTGCCCCGAGTGCGTCGGGCTGGGCATCCGCAAGGAGGTCGACCCGGACCTCGTCGTGCCCGATCCCGACCTGACGCTGGCCGAAGGCGCGGTGGCGCCCTGGTCCAACGGGCACACCGCGGAATACTTCACCAGGATGATGGCCAGCCTCGGCGAGCAGATGGGCTTCGACGTCGACACCCCGTGGTGCAAGCTTCCGGCCAAGGCGCGCAAGGCAATCCTGGAGGGCTGCGACGAGCAGGTGCACGTCCGCTACCGCAACCGGTACGGGCGCACCAGGTCGTACTACGCCGACTTCGAAGGTGTGATGGCGTTCTTGCAGCGCAAGATGGAGCAGACCGACTCCGAGACAATGAAGGAGCGGTACGAGGGCTTCATGCGCGACGTGCCGTGCCCGGAATGCCAGGGTACCCGGCTGAAGCCGGAGATTCTGGCGGTGACGTTGTCCGCGGGGGAGCGCGGCGCGATGTCGATCGCCGAGGTTTCCGAGTTGTGCATCTCCGACTGCGCCGAGTTCCTGAACGCTTTGACGCTCGGCCCGCGAGAAGAGGCGATCGCCGGTCAGGTGCTCAAGGAGATCCAGTCGCGGCTCGGGTTCCTGCTCGACGTGGGGTTGGAGTACCTGTCGTTGTCAAGGGCGGCGGCCACGCTGTCCGGCGGTGAGGCGCAACGGATTCGGCTCGCGACGCAGATCGGCTCCGGGTTGGTCGGCGTGCTGTATGTGCTCGACGAGCCGTCGATCGGGCTGCATCAGCGCGACAACCGCAGACTGATCGAGACGCTACTGCGGCTGCGGGATCTGGGTAACACGCTGATCGTCGTCGAGCACGACCTCGACACCATCGCCCACGCCGACTGGGTCGTCGACATCGGCCCCGCAGCAGGAGAGCACGGCGGTCAGATCGTGCACAGCGGCACGTACGACGACCTTCTGCGCAACAAGAATTCGATCACGGGCGCCTATCTTTCGGGCAAGGAGAGCATCGAGGTTCCCCCGATCCGCCGGCCGGTGGACCGCCGTCGGCAACTGACCGTGGTCGGCGCCCGCGAGCACAACCTGCGCGACATCGACGTGTCGTTCCCGCTCGGGGTGCTGACGTCGGTCACCGGCGTCTCCGGCTCGGGCAAGTCCACGCTGGTGAACGACATCCTCGCGGCGGTGCTGGCCAACAAGCTCAACGGCGCGCGTCAGGTGCCCGGCCGGCACACGCGAGTTACCGGCCTGGACAAGGTGGACAAGCTGGTGCGCGTCGACCAGTCACCGATTGGGCGCACCCCGCGATCGAACCCGGCCACCTACACCGGGGTGTTCGACAAGATCCGCACATTGTTCGCGGCCACCACCGAGGCGAAAGTCCGTGGCTATCAACCGGGTCGGTTCTCGTTCAACGTCAAGGGCGGCCGCTGCGAGGCGTGCACGGGCGACGGCACGATCAAGATCGAGATGAACTTCCTGCCCGACGTGTACGTGCCCTGCGAGGTGTGCCACGGCGCCCGCTACAACCGCGAGACCCTCGAGGTGCACTACAAGGGCAAGACCGTCTCCGAGGTTCTGGACATGTCGATCGAGGAGGCCGCCGAGTTCTTCGAGCCGATCACGTCGATCCACCGGTATCTGCAGACGCTGGTCGACGTCGGTCTGGGCTATGTGCGGCTCGGGCAGCCGGCACCCACCCTGTCCGGCGGCGAGGCGCAGCGCGTGAAGCTGGCCGCAGAACTGCAGAAGCGCTCAACTGGCCGGACCGTGTACATCCTCGACGAGCCCACCACCGGCCTGCACTTCGAGGACATCCGCAAGCTGCTGGGCGTCATCAACGGCCTTGTGGACAAAGGCAATACGGTCATCGTGATCGAGCACAACCTCGACGTCATCAAGACGTCTGACTGGATCGTCGACATGGGCCCGGAAGGCGGAGCGGCCGGCGGCACGGTGGTCGCCCAGGGCACACCGGAAGACGTTGCGGCCGTGCCGGAGAGCTACACGGGTCAATTCCTGGCCGACCCGCTAGGACTGCGGCGCCGCCGTGGCCGGGTCAGCGCGTAGTTCACCGAACGTGAGCCCACCGCGAAAATTCGGCCGGATTTTCGCAGTAGCTTCACGCTCGCGGCGGCACACCAGCTTTTGAGCCGGGTTACGTGTCGCCCTGCCCGGATTGCATCGACTTGCGAATTTCCGCGAGACGTTCGGCCGCAGCGCGTTGACGTGCCTCGTACTGTTCTTCGACCGTGCGGCCCTCGGGGGTTTCGGCGTCGAGCTCCGCTGCACCGAGTGAGGTGCCGTACCGAGTCTCGATCTTTTCGCGCACAGACTCGAACGTCGGTACTCCGGACTCGTTGTACCCAGGTTCGACGTCCGGCGTGACCGGCTTGGGTTCAGGAGGCGTCGGCTCGTCGGGCATGCCGCCACCGTACTCCTGCTTCACCTGCCGGCGGCCTGAACCACCTGCGCTGTCGGAGCGGGTGACGGGAACGGGACATGCGGCACACCGGGCGTTCGGAGCTGCCCGGCCAGCCAAGGCAGGGCAGCCGCGAAAGCCCTTGCCGCGAACGGCCAGTCGTGCTTGCCCGCCTGTGCCACCACCGCGCAGTCGATGCCGTGGGCGCTGCCCAGCCCGCAGAGCGTGTTCGCGGCGGCGGTCTGGTCGCCGGTGGTGTTGGGTGTGACGCGGTTTGCGGCCGGCATCACATGCGGCTGGGACTGCTGGCCGCTGTTGATCGCGAACCAGCCTGTGACGCCGGTGTACCTCCCGTGGCGCGTGATCACTGTCGACGGGTCGAAAGACGCCCAGGCGGCGGCGTTTCCACCGAAGAGCCGATCGATGGTCTGCGTCTTGTTTCCTGAATTCGGACTCATGTCGCCGGCGATGTCTTCGAATGCACTGAACATGTCCGAGTGCATCACGGTCAGGTCGAGTGCGCAGGTACCGCCCATCGACCATCCCGCGATGCCCCAGTTGGATGGGCTGGTGCTGACTCCGAAGTTCGAGACCATGAACGGGACAACATCTTTCGTCAGGTGGTCTGCCGCGTTGCCGCGAGGCCCGTTCACGCATTCCGTGTCGTTGTTGAACGCGCCACCAGAGTCGACGAACACGAAAACCGGTGCGTTGCCGCCGTGCGCGGCCGCGAAGTCATCGATGGTTTTGATGGCGTTGCCGGCACGCAGCCAGTCGGCGGGCGTGTTGAACTCGCCGCCGATCATCATCACCGTCGGCAACCGGGGTGGGGGATCTGTGGCATACCAGGCCGGCGGGAGGTACACCAGTTCCCCGCGATGCTTGAACCTCGAGCCGGAGTCGCCGGTGTCCACCGGTACGACGGTTCCCGTGACCGGCTTCCTGCCGTTGCGCTGCATCGCGGTGACGGTCGCCCGGTCGGTCTGGTCCGGAAGCGAGCCGGCCGTCATCTGATTCCAGGCCGTCTGCACGGTGGGGAAGTAGCCGACCCACTGATTCAGCGCCAGCGCCGCGCACAGCAGACACAACGGCACCGCAGACATCGCAACACTGCGGCGTCGCCAGCGCACTCGGCGCCAGCCGAGAATCAGCACGCCGACCGCCATGCCGGTCAACCCGATCCAGATCAACAGCGAGCGCGGCGGGGGGTCGCCCGCAAGACCTTGCGAATCGATGTACCAGCGGCCCGTCGCCGCTGTCGCCCCACCGACCAGTACTGCCAGCGGCAAGCACACCATCCGCCACCGTCGCGACCGCCACCCGATTGCCAGCAGCAGCACGGTCACCGCGGTGGCCTGCACGATCGCTGGCACCCACCCGTGCATCAGCGAGATGTGGTGGTGGATCACACAACTATCGTGTATCGAGAACCTGCGCGTTGCCTGTGAGTCAGCGGGGCTTGGCCAACGGGAACGGCAGTGTCTCCCGGATGCTGCGGCCGGTGATCAGCATGACCACCCGGTCGACGCCCATGCCGAGCCCGCCGGTGGGTGGCATCGCGTACTCCATCGCTTTCAGGAAGTCCTCGTCGAGTTCCATCGCTTCGGGGTCGCCGCCGGCCGCCAATAGCGACTGCTCCTGCAGCCGACGGCGCTGCTCGACCGGGTCGGTCAACTCGCTGTAGGCCGTGCCGAGTTCGATGCCCCATGCGACCAGGTCCCAGCGTTCGGCCAACCCCGCCTTGCTGCGGTGCGGGCGGGTCAGCGGTGACACCGACGTCGGGAAGTCCTTGTAGAACGTGGGCTGCTCGGTGCGCTCTTCGACGAGCCGCTCGTAGAGTTCGAGCACCACCGCGCCGGCGTCCCACTGCGTCAGGTAGGGGATGTCGGCCTCGTCGCACAGCCGTCGCAACGTCGCAAGGTCGGTGTCGGCGTCGATCTGCTCGCCGAGCGCGTCCGACACCGCCCCGTGCACGGTCTTGACGTCCCAGGTGCCGGAGATGTCCACCGGAACCAGCGAGCCGTCGTCTCCCGGTCGCATCACGACGCACTCGCCGTTGGCCGCCAGCGCCGCGTTCTGGATCAGCTCGCGGCATCCGCCGATCCACGTCATGTAGTCGGCGTGTGCCTGGTAGGCCTCCAGCAACGTGAACTCCGGATTGTGGCTGAAGTCGACGCCTTCGTTGCGGAACGCCCGGCCAAGCTCGAACACGCGCTCCACCCCGCCGACGCACAGGCGCTTGAGGTACAGCTCCGGCGCGATACGCAGATAGAGGCCGAGATCGTAGGCGTTGATGTGGGTGAGAAACGGCCGGGCGTTGGCGCCGCCGTGGATCTGCTGCAGGATCGGCGTTTCGACCTCGATAAAACCCTTGCCTACCAATGTTTCTCGGATGGCGTGCAGCACCTGGCTGCGTGCCGTGATGAGATCGCGGGCCTCGCGGTTGATCGCCAGGTCGACGTAGCGGGCACGGACCCGCGCTTCCGGGTCGGTGAGGCCCTTCCACTTGTCCGGTAGCGGCCGCAGGCACTTGCCGATCAGCCGCCAGCTGCGCACGATCAGCGACCGGGTGCCGTTCTTGCTGTATCCCATGGTGCCTGCGACTTCGATGAGGTCACCCAAATCGATCGCCGCGGTGAAGTCGGCCGTCGACCCGTCGTCAAGCGCTGAATTATCAAGGAGCAGTTGGATATCCGCGGACCAGTCGCGCAGGTGGGCGAACAGCACCCCGCCGTAGTCGCGGACGCGCAGCACACGCCCGGCCACCGTCACGGTGGTGCCGTCGCTTTCGTCGATCGTGTCGGCGATCGTGTGGCTGGGCGCGCAGCCGACGGGGTAGGGGTCGACGCCGTCGGCTTGAAGCCCGGCCAGCTTGGCCATCCGCACCTTGACCTGATCCGGTACCCGCAGCGCGACGTCCTCCGACGCGGCGGCTTCGTCCGGTAGTGCCGCGACGTCGGGCGTGGTGCCGTCGTGGTGCAACGCCCCGGTGGCTATGACGTTCTCGGGCACCGCCGGGTGGTGGCCGGTGTGTGGCTTTTTGCGCCGCGAGAACGGCAACACCAGGAAACCCTCGGCAATCACAGACGCCACACCCACCCGAGGAATCACCCGGGCGTCCTCGTAGCAGGCATACCGCGGCACCCAGTGCGGCTGATACTTCATGTTGGACCGGTACAGCGTTTCCAGCTGCCACCACCGCGAGAAGAACACCAGCAGTGCACGCCACAGCCGGGCAATCGGGCCGGCCCCCAGTCTGGCACCCTCTTCGAACGCCGACCGGAACATCGCGAAGTTCAACGAAATGCGGTTGATCCCAAAGCGTTCCGCTTGCATGTTGAGTTCGCTGACCATCAGTTCGATGGTTCCGTTCGGGGACTGCGGTGAGCGGCGCATCAAGTCCAGCGACACCCCGGTGCTGCCCCAGGGCACCAGCGACAGCATCGCCACCACGTCGTCGTTGCCGTTCACGGCTTCCACGAGCAGACAGTCGCCGTCAGCGCTGTCCCCCAGGCGGCCCAGCGCCATCGAGAACCCGCGCTCGGTCTCGGTGTCGCGCCAGTTGTCAGCGCGCGTAATCACTTTCGTCATCTCGTCGGGAGAGATGTCGCTGTGCCGGCGAATTTGGACGGTCAACCCGGCCCGGCGCGCCCGGGTCACGGCCTGGCGGACCGTGCGCATGCTCGGGCCTGAGAGCCGGAACTTGTCGGGGTACAGGATCGCCTCGTCGCCGAGCTGCAGCGCGTTGAGTCCGGTCGCCCGGTACGCCGCGGCGCCGTCGATGCTGGCGCCCATCACACCGGGCGCCCAACCGTACTTCTGGCACAGCCGCAGCCACGCCTCGATGGCTGCGGGCCAAGAACGCGGATCGCCGACGGGGTCGCCGCTGGCCAGGCAGACGCCGACCTCGACGCGGTAGGTGATCGCGGCGCGAGCGTTGTCGGCGAACACGACCGCCTTGTCGCGGCGGGTGGCGAAGTAGCCCAGCGAGTCGTTCTTGCCGTAAACCTCGAGCAGCCCGCGGATCGCCGACTCGTCCTCGCCGGTGAGCGCGTTCTCGGCGCGTTGCGACTGGAAAAGCACGACCGCGGCCGCCATCAGCGCGACGGCCCCGAACAACCCGAACAGCGTGTTGAGCAGCACGTGCGGGTGGCCGGTAAACAGGTCCGGATCGGCGAGCGCGAAACCGCTCACTCGGTTCAGCGCGTAGGGCAGCCGTTGATCGCGAGGCAGGGTGCCGGGGAATGCCTCGACTAACCCCCACGCGAGCAGGGTGCCCACCGCCATTCCGAAGACCAGCACGCCGGTGGACTTCAACAACGCACCACGGCGAACCCGCGCGTAGAACTCCCTGTACGAGAGCAGCAGCAGAACGACGGCGCCGACATGCACCGCCAAGCCGACGAGTTCTCCGAACGTCTCGAGGCGGTTCTCGGTGTCCGACGCGATATCGCCGACGTTCCAACCCGCCGCGAACACAAGGTTGAGCACCAGCAGCCACCAGGCGATACGTTTGCGGGCGGCCAGCGCTGCGGCGAGCAGTGCCAGCACGAACGCCCACGCAAAGCTGGTGTCGGGGAAGTTGAAAATGTAGTCGTCGATGAATTCGCGCGGGACCCTGATGATCCACCGCATCAGCGGTGACACGCTGGCCAGCAACGACAAAGTGGCGATGATGCCGACAACCCACCCGGCGGTGGCGGGAACCCAAGAGAACCGGGAAGTCGGCCGAGCGGTCGTGAGGGTCATCAGCGGCGAGGATATTCGCTCCTGGCGTCGAATGGCTCCGCCGCCTAAGACTCTGGGGCAGTCGGCTCTGTCATGCCTGCTAGACTGGCACGCGCGACCGTTCCTGAGAGCATCAGGGACAGCAAGTGGAGTCCCGCTCCCACCGTTGGCCACACCGGCCCAGCGGTCCGGTCACCCGCCCTTTGGGCGCGGTTCCGCGCGACGCGCGGGCGGCGATGAGCCGCGATCGGTCGGTATCGGGCCCCGCATCACGCGGGGCCTTTTTGCTGACGGGGTGCTGACAGCGAGGTCTCGGCTTGCTGTCTTCTCGAACTTCGCTCAAGAACGCCGTCGCAACGACACAATTATGTACGACCCAGGGAGGCCCCATCACCACTGAGACCCGCGTCAACGAGCGCATCCGAGTTCCAGAAGTCCGATTGATCGGACCCGGCGGAGAGCAGGTCGGGATCGTGCGCATCGAAGACGCTCTTCGCGTCGCCGCTGACGCTGATCTCGACCTTGTCGAAGTCGCTCCCAACGCCAGACCGCCGGTCTGCAAGATCATGGACTACGGCAAGTTCAAGTACGAGACAGCTCAAAAGGCGCGCGAGTCTCGCAAGAACCAGCAGCAGACCGTCGTCAAAGAACAGAAGCTTCGTCCCAAGATCGACAACCACGACTACGAGACCAAGAAGGGTCACGTGATCCGATTTCTCGAAGCCGGGTCCAAGGTCAAGGTGACGATCATGTTCCGCGGCCGCGAGCAGTCCCGCCCGGAATTGGGCTACCGGCTGTTGCAGCGGCTGGGCGCCGACGTCGCCGACTACGGCTTCGTCGAAACCTCGGCCAAGCAGGACGGCCGCAACATGACGATGGTGCTGGCGCCACACCGCGGTGCGAAGACTCGCGCCCGGGCGGCGCAACAGGCCAGCGGTCCGCCGAATGGCCAGCCAGACTCGACCGACACTTCACAGAACTGAGGACATATGCCCAAGGCCAAGACCCACAGCGGCGCATCGAAACGGTTTCGGCGCACCGGAACCGGCAAGATCTTGCGCCAGCGGGCCAACCGCCGGCACCTGTTAGAGCACAAGCCCGCGAAGCGCACACGGCGACTCGAGGGCCGCGTCACGGTGTCGACCAAAGACGCCCGCCGAATCCGAAAGTTGCTGAACGGCTGACGCCTTCGCACGACCTGTTTGTACGAACGAGATAGGAACAACGAGCCATGGCACGCGTGAAGCGGGCAGTCAATGCCCACAAGAAGCGCCGCACCATCCTGAAAGCCTCGAAGGGCTACCGCGGCCAGCGGTCGCGCCTGTACCGCAAAGCCAAAGAGCAGCAACTGCATTCGCTCAACTACGCCTACCGCGACAGGCGTGCCCGCAAGGGCGAGTTCCGCAAGCTGTGGATTTCGCGGATCAATGCGGCAGCTCGCGCCAACGACATCACCTACAACCGGCTCATCCAAGGCCTGAAAGCGGCCGGCGTAGAGGTCGACCGCAAGAACCTGGCCGAGATCGCGGTCAGTGACCCGGGGGCGTTCACCGCGCTCGTCGGTGTCGCGAGGGCTGCGCTGCCGGAGGACGTCAACGCGCCGTCCAACTCGGGAACGGCCGCCTGAGTCTGGCGCTCACCGAGCGCTCGGCGCGGGTGGTCGCCGCGGCGAAGCTGCACCGCCACGTCGCCCGCACCCGGGCCGGACGGTTCCTCGCCGAGGGACCCAACCTGGTCGAGGCGGCGCTGCGATGTGGCGTGGCGCGGGAGCTGTTCGTCACCGGATCGGCCGCAACGCGGTTTGACGCACTGCTCGCCGACGTGGACGTTCCCGTCCACCTCGTGACGGAGCGGGCGGCGAATGCGCTGTCGGACACCGTTACTCCGGTCGGTCTGGTGGCGGTGTGCGAACCGCCCACGGTGACACTGGCGGACGTCGTCGCCGCACGGCCGAAACTCGTCGTCGTCGCCGTCGCTGTCTCGGACCCCGGAAATGCCGGCACGCTGATCCGGCTTGCGGACGCAATGGGCGCCGGGGCAGTGGTCTTGTCGGGCCACAGTGTCGACCCGTACAACGCCAAGTGTCTGCGCGCCTCAGCGGGCAGCGTGTTCGCGGTCCCAGTCGTCCCGGACACGGATCCGGCGGCCGTTGTCGGAGCCCTTGCCGAGGCGGGTCTGCAGGTGCTCGCGACGACCGTGGACGGTGAGACGCTGCTCGACGACATCGAGCCGCTGCTGTCGGCGCCGACTGCGTGGCTGTTCGGCTCGGAGGCGCACGGGCTGCCCGAGGAGGTGGCGACGCTTGCAGACCGGCGGGTCCGGATCCCCCTAGATGGGGGCGCCGAGAGCCTCAACGTGGCGGCCGCGGCCGCGATCTGCCTGTATTCGAGCGCACGTGCGCAGCGGCAGGGTTAAGCGCAGGGCGCCGATCCAGACGCCCATCATTCCGGTGCGCAGGTCGCCGAAGTACTTCCATGTCAGCGAATCAGGCCCGAGCGGCTCGAACCGTCGGCTTGGCTTCGACGGTGAACGTGTAGTGGATGGCGCGCTCACGCTTCCTCCTGGGTACTGCCCGTGCACTGAGGATAATGTTGACAACACACGTTGTCTATGACGGTGACGGGGTGTGTTATCGGGCAGAAATCGCTTTGCCGCAACGCTGTGACCAGCCGGTTCGCGACGCCGCCCGGGCCGGTGAGGCACAGCCGACATTGCCCCGTGTCAGAACCGGCCTCTACCCTGGCGATCGTGAAAGTCGAGCCGTCCGGCGACCGATCCGGCGGCCTCGGGGAAGTCGACGAGTCACCGGATGACCGGCCGGAGCAATCGCCAGAACAGCGAGGAGCGGCGGCATGGCTGACGAACACGAACCGTAACCCCGGGGTGATCGCCGCGATACGTCGGGCGCGGAAAGCCCTCCCAGGTGATCCGCACTTCGGAGATCGGCTGTCCGCCAGCGGTTTCGGAGGTCCCGCGGCAGCTGCGCGGGCCGCGGACCGGCTACTGGGCGACCGCGACGCCGCGTCACGCGAGTTGAGTCTCGGCGCCCTGCAGGTGTGGCAGGCGGTGAGCGAACGCGTCATTCGCAAGCCGACGCAGGATGAGGTCACGCTTGTGTTCACCGACCTGGTCGGCTTCTCGCAGTGGGCGCTGCAGGCGGGCGACGACGCCACGCTCAAGCTGCTGCGACAGGTCGCGCAGGTTGTCGAGCCGCCATTGCTGGAAGTCGGCGGCCAGGTGGTCAAGCGCATGGGCGACGGAATCATGGCCGTCTTTCCCGACCCGGTCACCGCCATTGCCGCCATCTGTGCGGCCACCGACGCTCTGAAAAACGTTGATGTCGAGGGCTATACGCCGGTCATGCGGGTGGGCATCCATACCGGCCGGCCGCAGCGGATCGGCTCGGACTGGCTCGGGGTCGACGTGAACATCGCCGCGCGAGTGATGGAATGCGCGGGCAAGGGCGGTGTGCTGGTTTCGGGCGCTACCCTGGAGCGGCTGACCCCCGAGCAACTCGACGAGCTGGGCGCATACGCCAAGCGCTTGCGCAGACCCATGTTTGCCCATCGACTGTCCGGGGTACCACCGGACATCACGATGTACCGCCTGGAAAGTCGCAAGGACCTGACAGCAGCCGATACGACGAAAGACAGCCCATCACAGGAATAGTGGAGTCGATGGTCACCGGAGCGCTGTGCACTCTTTTTCGATTGCGTGTCACGGTCAGCTATGCCGTGATGTTGGTGGCTGTGGCCACGACATTGCTGATGCTCGGTCCAGGTGTGCGGGAACTGGTGATCAGTCGCATGAGCACAAACCTGCACAATCTGGAACACGGGCGACTCGGCACGTTGATCGGCAGCGCGTTCGTCACCGAGAACGGTCCCATCTGGGTATGGCTGCCCGGCTTGGTGTGCCTGCTCGCTCTGGCCGAGCTGTTGTGGCGCAGCGGCCGGGTGCTGGTCACCTTTGCGATCGGGCACGTCGGCGCGACGCTGATCGTCACCGCCGGTCTTGCTGCGGCCATCCACGTCGGCTGGTTGCCGATCTCGGTTGCTCGGGCCAGCGACGTCGGGATCAGCTACGGAGCCGTGGCGGTGCTGGGCGCGCTGACAGCGGCGATTCCATCGCGGTGGCGGCCCGCCTGGATCGGCTGGTGGCTGGCGGTCGGCCTGTTGGTGGTGTGCGCCGGTGTCGTGGGGGCCGGCGGGGGAGAGTTCACCGATGCCGGACACGTCGTCGCGCTGCTACTGGGGATTCTGCTGTCCCTTCGGTTCGGCGCAGTGACCCGATGGACGCGCGTTCGGCTGGCGCTTCTGGTGATCGGTGTCGCATTCGGCTACCTGGTCCTGGTAAACACCGGTCTGCCGGTCATCCTCGCACCGATCGTCGGCACCATCGGTGCATTGGCTGCCCACTGGCTGGCGGGGCGGTGGCGGGCTCGTGGCGTCCTGCCCGCGGCCGCTGCGGCCGCCGCTGTGACGACGTAGCGACGCAACAGCATCGCCTATGATCGCCGGGTGGCTGATCAGCCCGTGGACCTGTCGGAAGAAGCGCTGACCAAGGCCGTCAGCGCGGCCCGTCACGCGTTCGGCCTCGCCACCGACCTCGACGGGTTGGCGCGGGCCAAGAGCGAACACCTTGGCGACCGTTCAGCCGTCGCGCTGGCCCGCCAGGCGCTCGGAGCGCTCCCGAAGGCCGACCGCGCCGACGCCGGGCGGCGGGTCAACGTCGCGCGCACAGAGGTGCAGCACGCTTACGACGAGCGGCTCGCAGCGTTGCGGGCCGAGCGTAACGCCGCCGTACTGGTGGCCGAACGCGTCGACGTGACGCTGCCCTCCACCCGGCAGCCGATCGGTGCGCGGCATCCGATCACGATCCTGGCCGAGCACGTCGCCGACACGTTCGTCGCGATGGGCTGGGAGCTCGCCGAGGGGCCCGAGCTGGAAACCGAGCAGTTCAACTTCGATGCGCTGAACTTCCCGCCCGACCATCCGGCCCGCAGCGAGCAGGACACGTTCCAGGTTGCGCCCGACGGGTCGCGCCAAGTGCTGCGCACCCACACGTCACCGGTGCAGATCCGTGCGTTGCTCGAACGGGAACTGCCGGTGTACATCGTCTCGATCGGGCGTACCTTCCGCACCGACGAACTCGACTCCACCCACACGCCGGTCTTCCACCAGGTGGAAGGCCTCGCCGTGGACCGTGGTCTGACGATGGCGCACCTGCGCGGCACGCTCGACGCGTTCGCCCGCGCCGAGTTCGGGCCGCAGGGCCGAACTCGCTTCCGCCCGCACTTCTTTCCGTTCACCGAGCCGTCGGCTGAGGTCGACGTCTGGTTCGCCGGCAAGAAGGGCGGCCCCGGTTGGGTCGAATGGGGCGGCTGCGGGATGGTGCATCCAAACGTGTTGCGCGCCTGTGGCATTGACCCCGAACAGTACTCCGGCTTCGCATTCGGGATGGGTCTGGAGCGCACGCTGCAGTTCCGCAACGGTATTCCCGACATGCGCGACATGGTCGAGGGCGACGTCCGTTTCTCGCTGCCGTTCGGGGTAGGAGCCTGATGCGGGTTCCGTACAGCTGGCTGCGGGAAGTCGTGCAGGCCGGCGCACCGGGTTGGGACGTGTCGCCAGACGAGTTGGAACAGACGCTGATCCGGATCGGCCACGAAGTCGAAGAGGTCATCGCCGTCGGGCCTGTCGCCGGACCGCTGACGGTCGGGCGGGTGCTAGAGGTCGAGGAGCTGACCGAGTTCAAGAAGCCGATCCGGGCGGTAAAGGTCGACGTCGGCGAGACGCAGCCGCGTGACATCGTCTGCGGCGCAACGAACTTCGTCGTCGGCGATCTGGTGGCGGTCGCGCTGCCCGGCACGGTCCTGCCGGGAGATTTCACGATCACGACGCGCAAGACGTACGGCCGCACGTCGGACGGAATGATCAGCTCGGCGGCCGAGCTCAACCTCGGCGTCGACCACTCCGGCATCTTGGTGCTGCCCGACGGCGCGGCGTCACCAGGCGACGACGCCGCGCCGGTCCTCGGCCTCGGCCTCGGCGACGTGGTGTTTCACCTGGCGATCACCCCGGACCGGGGCTACTGCCTGTCGGTGCGCGGCCTGGCGCGGGAGATCGCCTGTGCGTGCGACCTCGACTTCGTCGACCCCGCCGACGTTCCGGCGCTGCCCGCCGAAGGGGAGGCGTGGCCGCTCACGATCGAACCGGGGACGGGCGTGCGTCGGTTCGCGCTTCGCCCGGTCACCGGCATCGATCCGGCGGCGGTGTCGCCGTGGTGGATGCAGCGGCGGCTGCTGCTGTCCGGCATGCGCCCGATCTCGCCAGCGGTGGATGTGACGAACTACGTGATGCTCGAACTCGGACATCCGATGCACGCACATGACCTCAAGAGGATCACCGGCGGCTTTCGGGTGCGGTTTGCGCGGCCGGGAGAGACCGTCGTCACGCTCGACGACATCGAACGTCACCTGAATCCCGATGACGTGCTGATCGTCGACGACGTCGGGACCGCGGCGATCGGCGGCGTGATGGGGGCCGGCACCACGGAGATGGGCGACGACTCCACCGACGTGCTGTTGGAGGCCGCGGTGTGGGACCCAGCCGCGGTGTCCCGCACGCAACGACGCCTGCACTTGCCGAGCGAGTCCGCCCGGCGCTACGAGCGTTCAGTCGACCCGGCGATCTCGGTGGCGGCGCTCGACCGCGCCTCGGTGTTGTTGGCCGAAATCGCCAGCGGGACAATCGAACCGAAGCTGACCGACTGGCGCGGAGACCCTTCCCGCGACGACTGGTCGATGCCGCCGATCGACATGCCGGCCGACTTGCCCGACCGTACCGCCGGGGTGCGCTACCCAGACGGAGCGACCCGGCGGCGGCTGGAGCAGGTCGGCACCGCGGTGACCGCCGATGACGGGACGCTGACCGTGATCCCGCCGAGCTGGCGACCCGACCTGCGGCAGCCGGCAGACCTCGTCGAGGAAATACTGCGGCTGGCGGGTTTGGATCTCATACCGTCGGTCTTGCCGTTGGCACCGCCCGGCCGCGGGCTCACCGCCGGACAGAAGCGACGCCGCGCCATCGGCAAGTCGCTGGCGCTGTCGGGCTACGTCGAGGTGCTGCCGACACCGTTTCTGCCCGCGGCCGTGTTCGACCAGTGGGGTCTGCCCGCCGACGATCCGCGCCGGAATACGATGAAAGTGCTCAACCCCTTGGAGGCCGACCGCCCCGAACTCGCCACCACACTGCTACCCGGTCTGCTGGAAGCCTTGAGCCGCAACGTTTCCCGCGGCACCGTCGATGTGTCGCTGTACGCGATCGAGCAGGTGGTGCAGCCCACGGAGCGTACCCGCGCCGTCGAACCGCTGCCGGTGGATCGTCGCCCGACCCACGAGGAGATCGTCGTCCTCGACGATTCGCTGCCGCGGCAACCACAGCACGTCGCAGCGGTGATGGCCGGTCTGCGAGAGCCGCGCGGGCCGTGGGGACCCGGCCGAGCGGTGGAAGCCGCCGACGCGTTCGAGGTCGTGCGGACCGTCGCGCGGGCCAGTGGGGTGGAGCTGACGTTGCGCGTCGCGCAACACCTGCCATGGCACCCCGGCCGGTGCGCCGAGGTCCTTGTCGGCGAGACGGTGATCGGGCATGCGGGCCAGCTGCATCCCGCGGTCGTCGAGCGCAGCGGACTTCCGAAGGGCACGTGCGCGGTCGAACTGGACCTCGACGCGATTCCTATCACCGAGGCGATGCCCGCGCCGAGGGTGTCGCCGTTCCCGGCGGTGTTCCAAGATGTCAGCCTCGTCGTGGCCGACGACGTCGGCGCGCAGGCCGTGATCGACGCGGTGCGCGACGGGGCCGGCGAGCTGCTCGAGGACGTTCGGCTGTTCGACGTGTACACCGGTCCGCAGATCGGTGAGCGCCGCAAGTCGGTAACGCTGGCGCTGCGGTTCCGGGCTGCGGATCGCACACTGACTGAAGACGCGGCGTCGGCGGCTCGCGACGCCGCGGTGCGGCGGGCGGCCGAGCTCGTCGGCGCCGTGCAAAGGGCTTAGCCCAGGCTGAGTCCCGTTCCGCGAGCGGGCGTGTCTGTCCCTCGACACGCCGCTGTAGGGGGTACAACAGCGCACGCTCGCGCCAAGGTGAGTGGAGTATTTGTTTGCGCTGATCTGCATAACCATGCAGAATGGCTGCCATGACGACAGTCGCGGTAGCTGGCGCGAGCGGGTACGCCGGTGGAGAGATCCTGCGGTTGCTGCTCGGGCATCCGGCGTATGCCGACGGTCGGCTGACCATCGGCGCGCTCACCGGGGCGACAAGCGCGGGCAGCACGGTCGCCGAGCATCATCCGCATCTGCTGCCGTTGGCCTCGCGAGTGCTGGAGTCCACCGAGGCCCGCGTCTTGTCGGGCCATGACGTGGTGTTTCTTGCGCTGCCGCACGGCCACTCGGCGGCGCTGGCCGAACAGCTGGACGCCGACACGCTGATCGTCGACTGCGGCGCGGACTTCCGACTGACCGCCGCGAACGTATGGGAGAAGTACTACGACTCACCCCACGCCGGCACCTGGCCCTACGGGCTGCCCGAACTTCCCGGCAACCGCGACCGCCTGCGCGGCGCCCGCCGCATCGCCGTGCCGGGCTGCTACCCGACCGCGGCGCTGCTGGCGCTGCTGCCGGCCGTGGCCGAAAACCTGATCGAGCCCGTCGTCACGGTCGTGGCCGTCAGCGGGACCTCCGGCGCTGGGCGCACCGCCAAGCCGGAACTGCTCGGCTCCGAGGTCATCGGGTCGGCGCGCGCCTACAACATCGGCGGCGTCCACCGGCACACCCCGGAGATCGCCCAGGGCCTGCAGGCGCTGACCGACCGCGCGGTGCACGTCTCCTTCACGCCGGTACTCATCCCGATGTCCCGCGGCATTCTGGCCACCTGTACGGCGCGGACGGCGACCCCGCTGTCGCGGCTGCGGGAGGCCTATGAAAAGGCTTACGCATCAGAGCCTTTCGTGCATCTGATGCCGGAAGGCCAGCTTCCGCGCACCGGCGCGGTGATGGGCAGCAATGCCGCGCAGGTCGCGATCGCGGTCGACGACGACGCGGGCATGTTCGTGGCGGTGTGTGCGATCGACAACTTGGTCAAGGGCACCGGGGGTGCCGCGGTGCAGTCGATGAACCTCGCGTTGGGATGGCCTGAGGGCGAAGGTCTTTCGGTCGTTGGGGTGGCACCATGACCGGGGTATCCGCCCAGACACGGCTGGTCCGCACACAGGGTGTCACCGCGCCCGCAGGCTTTCGCGCAGCTGGAATTGCCGCCGGCATCAAAGCGTCAGGGAACTTGGACCTGGCGTTGGTGTTCAACGAGGGCCCGGACTACCACGCCGCAGGGGTGTTCACCCGCAACCAAGTCAAGGCCGCCCCTGTGCTGTGGACCCAACAGGTGATGACGACCGGTCGTCTGCGCGCGGTAATCCTGAACTCCGGTGGCGCAAACGCCTGCACCGGACACCAAGGCTTTCAGGACACGCACGCGACCGCAGAAGCGGTGGCCGAAGCGCTATCTGACTGGGGCACGGAGACAGGCGCGATCGAGGTGGCGGTCTGCTCCACCGGGTTGATCGGTGACCGGCTGCCGATGGACAAGGTGCTGTCCGGGGTGCGCGACGTCGTTCACGACCTGGCCGGCGGACTGTCCGGCGGCGAGGAGGCGGCGCGGGCAATCATGACGACCGACACCGTCCCGAAGCAGGTCGCGCTTCACCACGGTGGCAACTGGACCGTTGGCGGTATGGCGAAAGGCGCGGGGATGCTGGCGCCGTCACTGGCCACCATGCTGTGCGCGATCACCACCGACGCCGTCGCCGACGCCCGCGCACTCGACGCCGCGCTGCGCCGCGCCGTCGCGCTCACGTTTGACCGGCTAGATGTCGACGGCAGCTGCTCCACCAACGACACAATCCTGTTGATGTCTTCCGGTGCCAGTGAAATCACGCCCAGCCAGGCGGATCTCGATGATGCGCTGCTGCAGGTGTGCGACGATCTCGTCGCCCAGCTGCAGGCCGACGCCGAGGGTGTCACCAAGCGCGTGACGATCACCGTCACCGGCGCGGCCACCGAGAACGACGCGCTCACCGTAGCGCGGGTGATTGCCCGGGACAGTCTTGTCAAGACCGCGATGTTCGGGTCCGACCCCAACTGGGGTCGGGTCGTGGCCGCTGTCGGGATGGGGCCGGTGCGGCTCGATCCCGATCGTATTACCGTGTCGTTCAACGACTTCCCGGTTTGTGTCGACGGAGTCGGTGCGCCGGGTGCGCGGACCGTGGACCTCAGCGGTCCCTACATCCACATGACGGTCGACATCGGTGTGGGCTCCGAGCAAGCGTCGATCCGCACCACCGACCTGTCCCATGGCTACGTCGAAGAGAACTCGGCATACAGCTCATGAGCGCTCCAGCTGTCACCGCCCACGTCAAAGCCCAGGTCCTCGCCGAGGCTCTGCCCTGGCTGAAAGCGCTGAACGACAAGATCGTCGTCGTCAAGTACGGCGGCAACGCGATGATCGACGACGCGCTACGGCAGGCGTTCGCCGCCGACATGGTGTTCCTGCGCAACTGCGGCATCCACCCCGTCGTCGTGCACGGCGGTGGGCCCCAAATCACCGCGATGCTGAAACGTCTCGGTATTGCAGGCGATTTCAAGGCGGGTTTCCGCGTCACTACGCCGGAGGTGCTTGACGTCGCGCGGATGGTGCTGTTCGGCCAGGTTGGCCGAGAACTCGTGAATCAGATCAACGCGCACGGCCCGTATGCTGTCGGGATCACCGGCGAGGACGCCCATTTGTTCACCGCGGTGCGACGCCGCGTCACCGTCGACGGCGTGGACACCGACATCGGCCTCGTCGGTGACGTCGCAACCGTCAACACCGCCGCAGTACTGGATCTGATTGCAGCCGGGCGCATTCCGGTGGTGTCGTCGATCGCACCCGACGCCGACGGCATCGTGCACAACATCAACGCCGACACCGCCGCGGCTGCGCTCGCCGAAGCGCTGGAGGCCGAGAAGCTGCTGATGCTCACCGACGTCGAAGGTCTCTACGCCCGCTGGCCCGACCGCGACTCGTTCGTCAGCGAAATCGACACGGAGACACTGTCTGAGCTGCTGCCGTCGCTGGATGCCGGCATGGTGCCGAAGGTAGAGGCCTGCCTGCGGGCGGTGGCCGCCGGGGTGCCCAGCGCGCACGTGATCGACGGCCGCGTCGATCACTGTGTGCTGGTCGAACTGCTCACGGACGCCGGCACCGGGACGAAGGTGGTGAGGGCATGACACTCGAAGAGCGCTGGGCGGCGGTGATGATGGACAACTACGGCACACCGCCGCTGGCCCTGGCAAGCGGCGACGGGGCCGTTGTCACCGATGTCGACGGCAACCGCTACCTCGACCTGCTCGGCGGGATCGCGGTCAACGTGCTCGGCCACCGTCATCCAGCGGTCATCGACGCGGTGACCCGCCAACTGAACACGCTCGGCCACACGTCAAACCTCTACCTGCACGAGCCCGGAATTGCGTTGGCCGAGGTGCTGGTTGGGCTGCTCGGCGCCGACGCCGAAACCCGTGTGTTCTTCTGCAACTCGGGTGCGGAGGCAAACGAGGTCGCGTTCAAACTGTCGCGTCTGACCGGGCGGACGAAACTCGTTGCGGCGCAGGAGGCTTTCCACGGACGCACCATGGGAGCCCTGGCGCTCACCGGCCAGCCCAGCAAGCAGGCGCCGTTTGCGCCGTTGCCGGGTGAGGTGACGCACGTGCCCTACGGCGACGCCGACGCGCTGGCCCAAGCCGTGTCGGACGACACCGCCGCGGTGTTCCTCGAGCCGATCATGGGGGAGAGCGGCGTCGTCGTCCCGCCCGCGGGCTATCTCGCTGCGGCGCGGGAGATCACCGCGCGTCACGGGGCTCTGCTGGTGCTGGACGAGGTGCAGACGGGGATGGGTCGCACCGGTGTGTTCTTCGCGCACCAGCACGACGGCGTCACCCCTGACGTCGTGACGATGGCCAAGGGACTCGGCGGCGGCCTGCCGATCGGGGCGTGCCTGGCGGTCGGTCCGGCCGCACGGCTGATGACTCCCGGCCTGCACGGCAGCACGTTTGGCGGCAACCCGGTGTGCGCGGCGGCCGCGCTCGCCGTGCTGCGGACGATCACCGAACAGGACCTGATCGGCCGCGCCGGCGTGCTGGGCAAGACGTTGAGCCACGGTATCGAGTCAATGAATCATCCCTTGGTAGACCATGTCCGGGGTCGCGGCCTACTGCGCGGTGTGGTCCTGACGTCGCCGGTGGCCAAGCCCGTCGAGGCCGCCG
>DASWBF010000596.1:0-3840 GCA_036390735.1 Mycobacterium sp.
CGCATGTCCGCGGGCAGGTCGAGTGTCGACATACCACCGATCAGCAGCTCGGCCAGCCGCCGCGGCTCCAGCGAATCCAGGAACGCCCGGGTGTCGGCGACCAGCCCCGGCCCGACCTCGTTGGCGACGATCTTGCGGTCCAGCAGCCACTGCTTGGCCTCGGGGATCTGGATGGTCTCGGTCAATAAGTTGTGCAGCTCGACGACCTCGACGCCGCGGTCGCGCATCTTGGCCATGAAGTCGAAGTGATCGCGACGGGCGCTCTGCACCCACAACACGTCGTCGAACAACAGGTCGTCGCAGTTGGTCGGCGTCAGCCTCTCGTGGGCCAGTCCGGGAGAGCAGACCAGCACCTTGCGCAGCTTGCCCACCTCGGAGTGCACGCCGTAGGCGGCAGAGGGATTGGTCATGGTGTGGTCCTTTCCGGGTGCTGGCGCGCATCACCAAAATGGGTTGGTTAGTCGTCATTGGCCTTACGATCGTCGCCATGGTGCGACTTCTGCTCCGCGGCGTGGTGTTTCTCGCGTCGTCGGCGATCGGATTGCTGGTGGCCGCGTGGCTGATTCCGGGTGTCTCGGTCACGGTGTCGGGGTTTGTCGTTGCTGTCGTAGTGTTCTCCGTCGCGCAGGCCATCCTGTCGCCGTTCATCTTCAAGATGGCCAGGCGATACGCGTCGGCGTTCTTGGGTGGCATCGGGTTGCTGTCGACGCTGGTCGCGCTGATCCTCGCCTCGGTGCTCACCCACGGCGTGAGCATCCGCGGACTCGGATCATGGGTTGCAGCAACGGTGGTGGTGTGGCTGGTGACTGCGGCCGCCACGCTGATGCTGCCGTTGCTGGTCATCCGTGAGAAGCGCTCGGGCCAGCCTCAGTAGCGAATCAGCCCGCGCAGGTTCTGCCCGCTGAGCATGTCGTCGTAACCCTGGTTCACGTCTTCGAGCGTGTACTCACGGGTGATCAGCTCGTCGAGCTTGAGCTGGCCGCTCTCGTACAGCGACAGCAGCTCGAAGATGTCGCTGCGCGGGTTCGACGAGCCGAAAAGGCCACCGCGGACCTGTTTTTCCCACATGGTCAGCTCGAACAGCGACATGCTGACCGTCGTGTCGGTCGCGCGCCCGATCGCAGTGATCACGGCGCGGCCCCGCTTGCCGACCAGGCTCAGCGCCGGCCCGACGTACTCGCCTTCGGCCACATTGGTGGTCAGCACGCACACGTTCGCCATCTCGCCCCACGTGAGGTCCTTGACCAGCGGGAGCGCTTCGTCGACCGACGCGGCGACATGTGTCGCGCCGAATTCCCGTGACCGTTCGCGCTTGTACTCGACCGGGTCGACAGCCACGATCGTGCGCGCGCCGGCGATCCTGGCCCCCTGCACCGCGTTGATTCCGACACCGCCGACGCCGATCACGACCACCGTGTCACCCGCCTGCACATCTCCGGTGCGCACCGTGCTGCCGTATCCGGTCGTCACGCCGCAGCCCAGCAGCGCCGCCTTGTCCAGCGGATGGGCGTCGTCGAGCTTGATCACCGAGGCTGTCGGCAGCACGGCGTACTCCGAGAACGTGCCCAGCAGCAGGAACTGGCCGACATCCTGACCGCGGGCGTGGAACCGGAACGTGCCGTCGAGCTGGGCTCCGGTCAGCAGGTATGCGCCGAGATCACACAGGTTGCTCATGCCGCGGGCACAGGGCTTACAGCGGCCGCAGGCCGGCAGGAAGCTCATGACCACGTGGTCTCCCTCGGCGACCTCTTTGACCCCCGGCCCGACGTCCACCACCACACCGGCGCCCTCGTGCCCACCCACGAGCGGCAGCGGTGCGGGAAGGTCGCCAGTGACCAGGTGATAGTCGGAGTGGCACAGTCCGCTGGCGGTCATCTTGACCAGGACCTCGTCCTCCTTGGGCCCGTCGAGGTCGACCTCCTCAACCTCCCACTTCTGGTTGATTCCCCACAGCACCGCCGCCTTGGTCTTCATCCCTGTGCCCTTCTTGTCAGTCGTGCGTCGATTATTGGCCTTCGGCGGCTGCCGCCGGGCCAAGATGGAAAGCATGGACAGCACCATGCAGGACTTCCCGCTGACGATCACCGGGGTCCTCCGTCACGGGACCAGTTGGCACGCGGACCGCAAGGTGATTACCGCGACGGACGACGGCTACCGGGAGGCCAGCTACGGCACCGTCGGTGAGCGTGTCGCGCAGCTGGCGCACGGCCTGCGTGGGCTGGGAATCACCGGTGACGAGCGGGTGGCCACGTTCATGTGGAACAACCAGGAACACCTGGAGGCCTACTTGGCCGTGCCGTGCATGGGCGCCGTGCTGCACACGCTGAACATCCGCCTGCCCGCCGACCAACTCGCCTACATCGCCGAACAGGCCGAGGACCGGGTCGTGGTGGCGGATATGTCGCTCGCCCCGCTGCTGGCCGCTGTGCTGCCCCAGATGCCGACGGTGCACACCGTGGTCGCCGTCGGTGACGGTGATCTCGACGCGTTCGCCGAGTCGGGCAAGACCGTCGTTCGCTACGACGACCTGCTGGCCGGCCAGCCGACGGTGTACGACTGGCCCGCCCCGGACGAAAAGTCTGCTGCGGCAATGTGTTACACCAGCGGCACCACCGGGAACCCGAAGGGCGTGGTGTACAGCCACCGCTCGGCGTATCTGCAGTCGATGGCGATCTGCGCGGCCTTCGCGCTCTCCGAAGACGACCGCATACTGCCGATCGTGCCGATGTTCCATGCCAATGCCTGGGGCAATCCGTACGCGGCGCTAATGGCCGGGGCCGACCTGCTGATGCCCGACCGGTTCCTGCAGGCGGAGCGCCTGGTGGAGATGATCGAGACGCACCGCCCCACCGTCTCTGCTGCGGTACCGACGATCTGGAACGACGTGCTGACGTACCTGAGCTCTCACCCGGAGCGGGACATCTCGTCGCTGCGGGTGGTGCCGTGCGGCGGTTCGGCCGTGCCGCTGGCGATGATGAGAGAGTTCCAGGACAAGCACGGCGTCGAGATCCGCCAGGCGTGGGGCATGACCGAGACGTCGCCGCTGGCGTCGATCGCCCGGCCGCCCGGCGACGTCAGCGACGAGGAGCATTGGGCGCTGCGCAATACCGCAGGCCGCCCGATGTGCGGAGTCGAGGCGCGCATCGTCGACGACGACGGCAACGTGCTTCCGAATGACGGAAAAGCGGTGGGGGAGGTGGAAGTTCGCGGTCCCTGGGTGACCGGGTCTTATTACCTCAACGCCGACGAGTCGAAGTTCCACGATGGGTGGCTGCGCACCGGCGACGTCGGCCGCATGGACGCGCGCGGCTTCATCACGCTGACGGATCGCGCGAAGGATGTGATCAAGTCCGGGGGCGAGTGGATCTCGTCGGTGGAGCTGGAGAACCACCTGATGGCGCACCCCGACGTGTTCGAGGCCGCCGTCGTCGCGGTGCCCGACGACCGTTGGCAGGAACGGCCGCTGGCCGCGATCGTCGTCCGGGAGGACGCCAACGTCACTGCCCAGGAGTTGCGGAACTTCCTGTGCGACAAGGTGGCTCGATGGTAGCTGCCGGAGCGGTGGACCTTCGTCGACGAAGTGCCCAAGACCAGCGTGGGCAAATTCGACAAGAAGCTGATTCGGTCACGCTACGCCGATCAGGCGTACGACGTGGTCGAGTGTCACCACTGATCGGAGAAAGCCGCGTGTTGTACAGCACGATGCAAGACATTCCGCTGACGCTGACGTCGATCCTGCGTCACGGCACAAGCATCCACGGCGAGCGGGTCGTGATCACCGCCACCGAAGACGGATACCGTCAGATCGACTACCGGGAGTTCGGTGCCCGCGTCGCCCAG
>DASWBF010000597.1:0-3476 GCA_036390735.1 Mycobacterium sp.
GGCACCGCGACCCCGCCGAGATTCCGAGTTGTCGCGAAACCGCCCGGATACGACCCGATCTCGTCCAGCAGCGACAACAGCTGTGCCGGGCCGCCGGCGGCGATCTCACGACGAAGCCTGCCCGCCACGTGGTGGCGCCACTCCGCCAGATTCCGGATCCGAGGCGCCAGGCCGTCGGGGTGCAGCGCGATCCGCAGCGCGTTCGGTTCGTCGAGGAGGTGCGGTGCGACACCGTCGAGCAGCAGCGTGGCGCCGGCGTTGAACCGCAGGACGCGCCATCCGCGGTCGACGGCCAGGCACGGAAACGGGTCGTAGGCCGCGAGTACCTGCTCGACGCCGGCTCTCACGGCCGCCATGTCGGGATCGTCGAGGGAGCGCTCGGCGTAGACGGGCGCCAGCCCGGCCGCAACCAACAGATGGTTTTGTTCACGTGCCGGCACGTCCAGCGCTGCAGCAAGGTGCAACACCATCGCGCGGCTGGGCGTCGAGCGTCCCGTCTCCATGAAACTGACGTGCCGCGACGACACGGCAGCGGCGAAGGCGAGGTCGAGTTGGCTCATCCGGCGCCGCTGCCGCCAGTCCCGCAGCAGATCACCAAATGGCGTCCCCTGGACGTGAGCCCGAGTCAACCGCCTCAGTGTGGCTCGGTCGCGTTCGCGGCACCACTACCTTCCAGGTAATTGCATCGCCTACCTGATGACGGCAGGCTGAACTCATGAGGAACGATCCGGCATCCGCAGCCACGATTCCGCGGTGGCTGCGCTTCGTGCTGATCTCGGATCGTGCCGGGTCGTCGTGGTACGTCGGCACCGGGTTCTTCTTTGCGCCGGTGCTCGCTGTGGTGTCGCCGTGGCCGACGGTCACCGCGATCCTGTGGGTGCTCATCGGTCTGGCCGGACTGTGGCTCGGACTTCTCGGTATCGCGATGGCGATGGGTTTGGCGATGGTGTTGCGGGCGGGCGTCGAGATACCGGAGGAGTACTGGTGGTCGATTTTGGACGACTCGCGTGCCGCTAGCCTCCCGCCGGAGCCTCAGCCGAGAAGGATTGCGGCTCGCGGTATTCGAGCACCGGCTCTTTGCGGACCACTGTGTCGCCGGCAGTGATCACGAGCTGCTTGGTGGACAACGCGTACGTGACACCGTCGTTGCGTGCGACGAATTCTCGGGCAGCGGTGTTTTCGGCTGGAACATTCAGCACCGCTCCGTCGCGGAGCCGCACGCCGCGGTACTGGTAACCGCCCTTCGAGTCGGTGCAGATCGCCACCAGAGATCCCTGCGTGCGGACGAAGGCGACTCCCGTCAGCGGACCTTCGCATCGCGCGGTGGAGTTGATGAATCCGCGATCATCGGTCGCGTATGGCGAATTCGATTGGGTGACAGTTGAACTGGATGGCGGCTGGGCAGCGGCCGAGGGCAGCGATTCTGTGGTCCATGACTTCTTGGCGACGTCGTTGACGAACGCCAAGGTGGCAACGACTGCACCGATTCCGGCCAACACTGAGAGCGTCGACATCACCCGAGATCGCAAGCCAGCCACTGAGTCTGTCCTCCACGCAATTGAGTGTTGCGGCCAGGAAACCGCTATCGCTTCCTGGATACCTCGCGCGGAGTGCGCGTTCGATCACGAATTCGACACAACTTGGCGCTGATTGCGCCGTACGTCAGACGCAGCCGCTGACGTTGACCCGTCGTCCCACATTCGCGCACACGCTGACGTTCGGCGCCGGCGGTGGCGGCGGCGGGGGAGGCGTGGTGTACTCAGGCGCCGGTTCGTCGTCGGGCATGGGGGCGTAGTAGGACGGTGGCGGAACATAGTCGGCGATCGTGTCGGCGATGTTGGCGCAGCCGCTCACCGACACCCGACGACCGACACTCGCGCAGACGTCCGCGGTGGCAACCGCCGGGGGCTGGACGATCACGACTGCTCCGGGAATCGCGGCGAATCCCAGAAGGATTGCCGCCGCGGCCTTCCATGTACGGGTCCGATACGTCATCACACTGTCTCCTCAACCCTGCGCCGTCGCCGGATGGGCAAGTATATAGAGATGTGCCCGCTTGCCGCGTTGGGATAACGAAAACTGTTGTGGCGCTAGTCTTTCGGTACTCAGCATGCACCAAACGCTAAACGGGCGTCAGACGGAGGCCGCCTCGTTGAGCTCGTTGAGCGTGTTCGTCGCCTCCAGGTACTCCTGTACCCACCGTTCGATGACGGCTGAGGTTTTTTCGACCTTGGTGAACTGGCCTACGACCTGACCTACGGGGTTGAACGCGACGTCGACGGTCTCGCTCGGGTACTTATGCGTGGCCTTAACGGCCATGCCGGACACCATGTACTGCAACGGCATGCCCAGCGGCTCGGGATTGCCGGGCGTCTCCCAGGCCTCGGTCCAGTCGTTGCGCAGCATCCGGGCCGGCTTGCCGGTAAACGACCGGCTGCGGACCGTGTCGCGGCTGCTGGCCTTTGCGTATGCGGCTTGCTGGACGGGCGTGTTCTCGGACTCCTCGACCATCAGCCACTGCGACCCAGTCCACGCGCCCTGCGCACCGAGCGCCAAGGCCGCCGCGATCTGCTGGCCGCTGGCGATGCCGCCAGCCGCCAGCACCGGAACCGGCGCGACCTCCTTGACCACCTGCGGCCACAGCACGATCGAGCCGACCTCACCACAGTGCCCGCCCGCTTCCCCGCCCTGGGCGATGATGATGTCGACGCCGGCGTCAGCGTGCTTACGTGCTTGCGATGGCGAGCCACACAGCGCGGCGACCTTGCGACCTTCGTCGTGAATGTGCTTGATCATGTCGGCCGGGGGAGTGCCGAGCGCGTTGGCGATCAGTGTCATCTTCGGGTGCCGCAACGCGATCTCGACCTGTGGAGTCGCGGTCGCTTCGGTCCACCCAAGCAGTTGCAAGGCGTCCTGTTCGCTGTCCTCGACAGAAACGCCGTGGTCGGCGAGGATCTTGCGGGCGAAATCGAGGTGCTCCTGCGGCACCATCGACTGCAGCGTCTTGGTGAGTTCCTCGGCGGACAGGTTCGAGTCCATGCCCTCGTACTTGTTCGGGATCACGATGTCGACGCCGTAAGAGTGGTCGCCGATGTGCTCGTCGATCCAGTTGAGTTCGATCTCGAGCTGCTCCGGTGTGAAGCCGACCGCGCCGAGCACGCTGAAGCCGCCGGCCTTGCTCACCGCTACGACCACGTCGCGGCAGTGCGTGAATGCGAAGATCGGAAACTCGATGCCGAGTTCGTCGCAGATGGCGGTGTGCATTACCTGCTCCTTTGGACGCGGGCGGCGAACTGAAACGTGTTCTAGTTTAATACCAAGCAGCGGCGGGGGCACCGGCGGGGTCTCTGCCCGCCCTTCCCTTCCCGCGAAACCGACGTTTCGCACGTTTGCGCACTTTCTGTGCGAAACGCTGGTTTCGCAGGCAGCGGTAGCCCACATAACCTCCGCGCGTCTGGTTCATATCGGTTCGGTAA
>DASWBF010000598.1:0-3807 GCA_036390735.1 Mycobacterium sp.
CCCAAGCTCGTTTGCGTTGCCGCTGACACGGTCGATCTGCGATTGAACTTCATCACACCGCTCCTGGTGGCGGGAGCTGTCGCGGCAGCGATCACCGCAGCTGATGACAGCAAGAGTTTTACGCATTTATGTTTTGCCTCCAAGCGTTTTGATCATGGATGACCGGGAATGGGCCGAACCAGTGTCGTCTAGTCTGTCGATACGACGGCAAGCAATCAGCCCCTCAACGTCGTGGTTTATGTGGTTAGTTAGCAGAACGTCCACACGACCTCAAGTTGACAGTGCCGGCCAATGTGGCCTATCCGACCGATTCGGGTCTGCTGGCCCGCGCGATTCGCCGGATCGCCGCGACCGGTAAACGGATCCAAGCCGCAGGCGGGGCGACGCGCACCAAGCTGCGGGATCGCTCGCGGGCGGCCGGGCGGCGCGCGCATGAGATCGCCGCCAAGCTGCGCACCCGCTCGGTGGCCGGGCGCGGTGAGGTGCCGGCCACGGTGCGGCGGGTCACCGGGGAGCTGGCCGAGCTGGCCGCCACCACCGCCGCCGACGCTCAACGGCTGCTCGTCAACGCCAAACGGGCGCTGCGCCGGGCCCGGGCCGAGGCCGATGAGCTGCGCAAATGTGGGGTGCGCGATGCGGCGGCGGCGGGGCGGCGGCGCGGGCGGCTGGCGCGTGCGGTCAACGAGCTGACCGGGCTGCTGGATGCGACGCGGCAGATCGTGGCACAGACTCGGCAACGCGTCGCTGGGATCACCCCCGATGGGGCGACGCGGCGGGTCAGCCTGCACGACGGCGATGCCCGCCCGATCGCCAAGGGGCGGCTGGGTCGGCCGGTGGAGTTCGGGCACAAGGCCCAAATGGTGGACAACGATGACGGCGTCGTCCCGGATCACGCTGTGGAGCAGGGCAATCAGCCCGACGCGCCGCAACTGGCTCCCGCGGTGGAACGAGTGAAGAAGCGAACCGGGCGCACGCCGCGCACGGTCACCGCCGACCGCGGCTACGGCGAAGCCAGCGTCGATAAGCAGCTCACCGACCTCGGTGTCACCAACGTGGTCATCCCGCGAAAGGGCAAACCCTCCGAAGCGCGGCGAGCCGAAGAGCATCGAAAAGCGTTCCGCCGCACTGTGAAATGGCGCACCGGGGCCGAAGGCCGCATCAGCTGTCTCAAACGCGGATATGGCTGGGACCGCACCTGCATCGACGGCCTCGAAGGCACCCGGATCTGGACCGGCCACGGCGTCCTCGCCCACAACCTGGTCAAGATCAGCGCCCTCGCCGCATGACAGCCCACCCGAAGCCCGCCGCAGTCCCGGGCCAGCATCATCGCCAGCGGCAACGCGTGTCCGATCCAGCACCGTCACTTTTTCAGGTCGAAGCGGCTAGCTGTTGCGCTCTCGACGACGTTGCGGGCCATCGCCCGTAATGCCAGCACGTGCCACAGTCGGAAGACGTACCAGTACAGTCGGCCCGTAACGCCGCGGGGCAAGAAGATCGCCCGCTGTTCGTATCGGCTGCCTGCGCCGGGTCCCGGCGTCACCCGCATCTCCAGCCACGCCTCCCCAGGGGCCCGCCTCTCGGCGTGCAGCCGCAGTAGGTTGCCGGATTCGTGATCCTCCACAGTCCAGCGCTGGGCCCGCCCGCGCGCCATCGTGGACAGCGGGTAGGAGTACCAGCGGCTCCCGCCGCCGGTGGTTTCGGTAATTTTCTGGACAACCTTCCAGAGTTCGGCTTGGTCCACCGGGGTCAACAGGGTTCGCACGTCGGTGTAGACGATCTCGCCGGCCCAGTCGGGGTCGCTCGGCAACGCTTCAGCGGGCGCACCGTCCGGGTAAGCGTCGGACCAAGTGGCATCGACGAGTCCCCGGGCCGCGCGGTTCAGCGCCAGCGCCACCGCGCGCCGGTACCGGGTCAGCCCGCCCGGGGGTGGCGGGATCGCGGTGTCGATGTCGTGGTCGCGCATCACCGCGTCGCACTCCAGCGACTCGATCAGCGGCCGGGCCAGCCCGGGCGGAATCGGGGTCACGGTGCCGACCCACAGGCTGGCGATCGTCGGCGTCAGGAACGGCAGCACGATCAGGTACCGCTTGCCCAGTCCGGCGACGTCGGCGTAGATCCGCATCATGTCGCCGTACTCCAGAACGTCGGGGCCACCGATGTCCCAGGTGCGTGACGACGGCACCTCGGCCGTCGCGGCGGCGACGAGGTAGTGCAGGATGTCGCCGACGGCGATCGGCTGGATCTTGTTGTGCACCCACTTCGGCGTCGTCATGACGGGCAGGCGGTCGGTGAGATGCCGGATCATTTCGAACGACGCCGAGCCCGACCCGACGACCACCCCGGCCTGCAGCACGATGGTCTCGATGCCGGATCCCAGCAGAATGTCGCCCACTGCTTTCCGGGATTCCAGATGCGGCGATAGCTGGGTGCCCGGCGGATGCAACCCGCTCAGGTATACCAACCGCCGCACGCCGGCGCGGCGGGCGGCGGTGACGACGTTGTGTGCCGCGCGGCCCTCGTCGGCCACGAAGTCCTTCGACGTGCCCATCGAATGCACCAGGTAATAGACGACGTCGACCCCGTCGAACGCGGCGACCAGCGAATCGAGATCGCCCAGGTCGCCCCATACCAGCTCGGCCCTGTCCCGCCACGGTACGTCGGCCAGCTTGTCAGGGTTGCGGGCCATCGCCCGCACCCGATAACCGCGGTCTAGCAGCCGCGGCATCAGCCTGCTGCCGACGTAGCCCGTCGCCCCGGTCACCAAGCAGCGAATCTCACCAGCCGACACTAAGCCTCCGTTTTGTAGACGGTCGCGTCCGCTGGCTAAACTAGTCTCCTGCCGCAGCAACTCGACAAGGCACGGTCAATTTGTCTGACCAATCGCACCGAAGTGCGCTCAGCGTCAGACCCATCGGTTGATCAGTTTTAGCCTAACGACCATCGTCGCGGGTGGCATTGCTGTGACCGATCGGGGTTCTTACGGCACCGGCTCACCAACCGGCATCACCGGCACGGCGATTTCGTTGCGGCGCCGGAAGGGGATCGTCCAGGGCGGGTCGTAGAACCATGCCACGGGCGTGCCGCTGGGATGGAAATCGGTGTCGCGCAATAGCTGTAACAGTTCACTTTTACGGGACGCGACCACGCTGGGGCTGCGGCTGCCAGTGAAGCGAAGCACCGCGACGGTCTCGGCGGGAACGTTGACCAGCCTGATCGTCTCGTCGTTGGGTTCAGGCAGCCTGTCCTGTGTCCATTTAGATGGCATGAAGAACCGAATTACCGATGAGCCGCCGGGTCCAACCGCCTGCGATACCGGTGCTGTCATCGCGACATTCTGGCCACCCTCCGCCTCGGTTGACTGTTGAGCGACCGGCGCTGTCATTGCAATCTTGGCTCTGCGGTGGTTGCCACCGAAGATATAGCCGGCGAGACGCCGAAAACCGGCATTGCGTGCCGCGTCCTCATCGGCAGTGATCGTCGTCTCGGCTGCGACGCGTGGGCCGTAGCGGCGGATCTCCAGACCATGGGTTCGCCGCTGCACGGTGTAGTGCGGCTCCTCGGTTCCGTATCGCAGCCCCACCACCGAGCAGGCCGCCTCCACCAATTGCCACACCAGCGCCGCGATTCGTGCCATCATCGCCGCCTTTCTGTTGTCCGACAAGGTAAGCCGCGACGGGTTGCTGGACAGCTTAGGTGGTCGGCGGCATCCGCCTCGGTCCGCGCTTCTTCAGGAGCTTCGTCGTGCTGGAACTAACCGAGCGAAAGCCAGAACCTCCGGCGAGAAACACGGCGTTGTTGTTCGTGCAT
>DASWBF010000599.1:0-5743 GCA_036390735.1 Mycobacterium sp.
ACTCGCCGCAGCCGGTGCAGCGGTCGTAATCGAACCGGTACCGGTCGCCCTTCTGGCCCAGCTTGATGACCGCGTCCTCCGGGCAGGCGCCCAGGCAACCGTCGCACTCGAAGCAGTTGCCGCACGACAGGCACCGGCGCGCCTCGTACGTCGCGGCCGTGGCGTTCAGGCCGCCCACGACCTCTTCGAATCCGGCGACTCGCTCGTCGGGCGGCAGCTCGGGCTGTGCGCGGCGGGCTGCGTCGCCGAAGTACCACAGGTGTAGCTCGTCGAATGTCGCGATCGGATGCTTGGGCGGCCGCTCGTCCGAGGTGTCCCGCAGCCACGCGTCGATGTGGTGCGCGGCCTTCTTGCCGTGGCCGACGCCGACGGTGACGGTGCGCTCGCAGGGCACCATGTCTCCGCCGGCGAACACGCCGGGGTAGCCCGTCATCAGCGTCTCGGACACCTGCACGGACCCGTCGTCGTCGAACACCACGCCGGGTAGGTTGCGCATGAACGCCGACTCGGTTTCCTGGCCCAACGCCATGATCACGGTGTCGGCGGCGAGCGTCTCGTACCGCCCGGTCGGGTGAGGCTTGCCGTTGTCGTCGAGTTCCATGACCTCGACCTGCATCTCGTGCCGGTCGAAGGCGGCGATGGTGCGCAGCCAGTGGATCTGCACGCCCTCGCGCTCGGCCTCCTCGGCCTCCTCCTCGTGCGCGGGCATCTGCGCGCGGGTGCGGCGGTAGATGATGACGGTGTCGTCGGCGCCGAGTCGGCGCGCCACCCGGGCGGCGTCCATTGCGGTGTTGCCGCCGCCGTACACCGCCACGCGGGGCCCGATTTCTGGATGCTCCCCGGAGGCGACGCTGCGCAGGAACGCCAACGCGTCGACCATCGTCGACGCGTCGTCGACCGGGATGTTGACCCGCTTGGCCAGGTGGGCGCCGACCGCGACGAACGCCGCGTCGAACTGGCCCGTCTGGAGTTCGTCGGCGAGGTCTTCGACCCGGTGCCCGCAGGTGATCTGCACGCCGAGCGCAGCGATGCGCCGGACCTCGTCGTCAAGTACGTCGCGGGGGAGCCGGTAGTTGGGGATGCCGTAACGCATCATCCCGCCTGGCACGGCGCCGGCGTCGCGGATCTCGACGGCATGCCCCCGCCGGGCCAGGTGGTAGGCGGCCGACAGCCCGCTGGGGCCGGCGCCGACGATCAGGACCTTTTTCCCGGACGGCTCCGGGGGTGGTGCGAACTGCCAGTTGTTTTCGCGTGCCGCATCGCCGAGGAACCGCTCGACCGCGTGGATGGACACCGCCGAGTCCAGGTTGGCGCGGTTGCAGTTCGACTCGCACGGGTGATAGCACACCCGGCCGTGGATCGCAGCAAAAGGATTGTCCGCCACCAGGAGTCGCCACGCCTCCTCGTGCTTGCCGACGCGGGCGTGGCCGAGCCAGCCCTGGATGTTCTCGCCGGCCGGGCAGGCGTTGTTGCACGGGGGCAGTAGGTCGACGTAGACGGGGCGCCGATCGCGCACCGGCCCGGCGCGTGGCCGCCCGTGCAGCAGATCGGGCAGAGGGGTGAGGTCGTGCTCGACTCCGGGCACATCTTCGGACGTCACTTTTCTCACAATAGGCCGATTGGTGTCGGTTAGCCGCCGCGTTCGGGTAAACCCGTTGCGGCCGCGCGCGTCGGAACCAGCGGCAGGGCCAGCAGCGGGAAGACGGCGCACGCGGCGAACGCCGCCGAGTACCCGGCTGCGGCGATGAGCCCACCGAAGACCGGTGGCGCAATCCCGGCGGTCAGCAGTTGGCTGGTGTTCTGCGTGCCCAGTGCGCGGCCGCTCCAGAACGGCCCGGCGATCTCGGCGATCGCGGTGAACGCCAGACCGTTGTCGCTGACCGTGACCACCGATGCGACGATCATCACCGCGACGGCCAGCGGCGAATGCCAGTAGTCGGTGACCGCCAACAGACCCATCGTGAGTGCAGCCGCCGCGGCGATCGTCCTGATGGGACGCAGCCGTGACCCGACGCGGTCCGACCATCGGCCCGCCGCGACGCGGCCCAGCGCGCCGAGAACCTGTGCTGTTGTGACCAGCGCCCCCGCGGAGCGGGCCGACCAGCCCCGGTCGGTCATCAGCCACACCAGCGTGAAGGTCCACACCACCACTTGCGGCACGACCAGCAGCACCGAAACGGCGTGGATGCGCCACAACACCGACGATCCTCGGTACGGGTTGGCGAGGTCTTCCTGCGGGGCCTGTTCGCGCGGCGGACGTGGCGGATCGACGACGCCGACGGCGCTGACGATCGCCGACACTGCGCACACGACGGCGGGGAACAGCAGCGCCGTACCGATCCCGTGGTTTTGCGCCAGCTGCGGAATCACCAGGGCGCCCAACCCGACTCCGAGCGGCTGCGCGGTCTGCCGGATGCCCATCGCCAGCCCGCGCCTCTCGGCGGGGAACCAGCCGACCACGAGCCGGCCGCTGGCGGAGTTGCTGCTGGCCGCGGCCATTCCGCCGAGCAGCAGGAAAGTGCCCGTGAGCATTATTGAGTTCGACGCCGCGGGGCCTGATGTCGCCGCCCCGGCGGCTCCAGCGGCGAACGCGGCGGCCGCGGTGAGTGCGGAGCCGAGCGCGAGCACCAGGCGCTCGCCGAGACGGTCGACTGCGTATCCCCACGCGATCAGCGTGAACACCATGCCGATGCTGGGCATCGCGGACAGCAGGCCGGCGTCGGCGAGGTCCAGCCCGCGGCGCTCATGCAATGTGGGAATGAGAAACGCGGCGCCGTTTATGAACACGTTGGCGAACATCGTCGAGGACAACGCGATTGCGAGCATCGACCACCGTCGGGCTGTGCCGATGGAGTCGACGCTCACCGACTCATCGTCGCACCGCCGCACGATCATCGGCACGGCTGCCACTAGGCTTTCACAAATGCGGCTCGGTCGAATCGCCAGCCCCGATGGGGTGGCGTTCGTCAGCATCGAAGGGAATGACGGCGACGCGATCGTCCGCGAGATCGCCGAGCACCCGTTCGGAACGCCGACGTTCACCGGGCGGCGGTGGCCACTGGCCGACGTGCGGCTGCTGGCACCGATTCTGGCGAGCAAGGTGGTGTGCGTCGGCAAGAACTACGCGGCACACATCGAGGAGATGGGCGGTGGACAGTTCGAGGATCCGGTGATCTTCATGAAGCCGAACACGGCGATCATCGGGCCCAATGTGCCGATCCAACTGCCGTCGAACGCGAACCCGGTGCACTTCGAGGGTGAACTTGCCGCGGTGATCGGCCGCCCCTGCAAAGACGTTCCGGCCGCACGTGCTGCCGAGAACATCCTCGGTTACACCGTCGCCAACGACGTGACAGCGCGTGACCAACAACGGAAAGACGGGCAGTGGACACGCGGCAAGGGGCACGACACGTTCTGTCCGGTGGGGCCGTGGATCGTCACCGATGTTGACCCGTCGGATCTCGAAATTCGCACCGAAGTGAATGGTGAAGTGCGCCAACACAGCCGGACGTCCCTGATGATCCACGACGTCGGCGCGATCGTCGAATGGATCTCGGCGGTGATGACCCTGTTGCCCGGTGACCTGATCCTGACCGGAACACCGGAGGGGGTGGGTCCGATCGAGCACGGCGATACCGTCAGCGTCAGCATCGAGGGCGTCGGAACGCTGACGAATCCTGTTGTACGCAAGGCTGATTCATAATGGTCCGCGTCCGGTTCTGCCCGTCACCGACCGGCGTACCGCACGTCGGCCTCATCCGCACCGCGCTGTTCAACTGGGCCTACGCGCGGCACTGCGACGGCGTCTTCGTGTTCCGCATCGAGGACACCGACTCCCAGCGCGACAGCGAGGAGAGCTACCTCGCGCTGCTCGACGCGCTGCGCTGGCTCGGGTTGGACTGGGACGAAGGGCCGGAAGTCGGTGGGCCGTACGGCCCGTATCGCCAGTCGGAGCGTCTCGACATCTACCGCGACGTGCTGGCGCGGCTGCTGGGGACAGGGCAGGCCTACGAGGCGTACTCGACGCCTGAGGAGGTTGAGGCGCGGCATCTGGCCGCCGGCCGCAATCCCAAGCTGGGGTACGACAACTTCGACCGCGACTTGACCGAAGAGCAGCGCGACGCGTACCGCGCCGAGGGGCGGCGGCCGGTGGTGCGACTGCGCATGCCCGATGGCGAACTCGGCTGGCAGGACTTGGTGCGCGGCGAGATGTCGTACGCCGCGGGCAGTATTCCGGACTTCGCGCTGACCCGGGGCAACGGAGAACCGTTGTACACGTTGGTCAATCCGGTCGACGACGCGCTGATGAAGATCACCCACGTGCTGCGCGGCGAAGACCTGATGCCGTCGACGCCGCGCCAGATCGCGTTGTACCAGGCGCTTCAGCGGATCGGCGTCGCCGACCATCTTCCCGAGTTCGGTCACCTCCCAACGGTTCTCGGCGAAGGCACCAAGAAGCTCTCCAAACGCGACCCGCAGTCGAATCTGTTCATGCACCGCGAGCGCGGGTTCATCCCCGAGGGTCTGCTGAATTACCTTGCGCTGCTGGGCTGGTCGATCGCTTCCGATCGCGATGTGTTCAGCCTCGAGGAGATGGTCCGCGCGTTCGACGTCGCCGACGTCAACGCGAACCCGGCACGGTTCGACCAGAAGAAAGCCGACGCGATCAACGCCGAACACATCCGGCTGCTCGATCCAGACGACTTCACCGCACGGCTGCGCGACCACTTTGCCGCGCACGGCCACGATCTCGGACTCGACGATGCGCGGTTCACGGAGGCCGCAGGGTTGGTGCAGACGCGCATCGTGGTGCTCGGCGATGCATGGGGGCTGCTGAAGTTTCTCGACGACGACGCCTACGTAATCGAGGAGAAGGCTGCGTCTAAGGAACTCGGTGCGGATGCTGCGCCGGTGCTGGATGCTGCGCTGGCCGCGCTCGACGGCGTGGGGGACTGGTCGGTTCCGCACATCGAGGCCGCGCTGACGGCGACGCTGATTGACGAGATGGGTCTCAAGCCGCGCAAGGCATTCGGACCGATTCGGGTCGCCGTGACGGGTTCGACGATCAGCCCGCCGCTGTTCGAGTCACTGGAGCTGCTGGGCCGCGACCGCAGCCTTTCTCGGTTGCGCGACGCCCGCGGGCTCGTGGCCGGCGCCGAGGCATGAGAAAGCCGGCCGGGTTGTTTGGTAGTCTGCACGTCGGCCCGTGCATGCGGCTGGCAGCCTGCTTATGGCTCTGACCAGCGGTTATGACGGCCAATGGGGTATGGTGTAATTGGCAACACAGCTGATTCTGGTTCAGCCATTCTAGGTTCGAGTCCTGGTACCCCAGCTCATCGCGAATTGGGGTCCGTCTTGCCGCGTCGGTTATGCTGACAAGCCGGATTGTTCATGGCCCCGTCGTCTAGCGGCCTAGGACGCCGCCCTCTCACGGCGGTAGCGTGGGTTCGAATCCCATCGGGGCTACAAATCCGCGAGCAGACGCAAAGGCCCCCATTTCCTGCGGAAATGGGGGCCTTTCCGTCTGCTGGGACGCGGGCAGCTGCGCGCAGGTTGACGTCGAGGTTGTTGGAACCACCGGAAGCACTGCGTCGAGACGCTGAACACAAGGTGCCTCCGCCCGCCGCGCCGTCTAGCACATCGGTCCGACAAGTGCGACTGTGCGAATGGTGTTTGTCCACAGGGATTTTCGGGTGTGGATAGGTCCGGAACTTGTCGGCGGGCGGGGATAGAATTCGCTCAT
>DASWBF010000600.1:0-3104 GCA_036390735.1 Mycobacterium sp.
GGCTGGGTGATCTTCACCAGCGGCGCGAAGCTACTGGGCCGCCAACGCTTCACCTCCCGGCGCCGCTCACCCTCGTCGAACTCGGCCATCGCGAACGCACCCGCCGGCGAGGACACATTCGACGGGACCGATGTCGGGAACACCTCGGCCGCCCCGCCGCGCGACAGCGCCCGGTTCCACAGCCACACCATCTGCGACGGCGTCAGCGGCTGCAGCTCAAACACCGACGGCAGCCGTGACACGATCGCGGCCGCCGACTGCGCGGCCCTAGCCATCTCGGCGCGGTCGCGCTCGTTGGACCGCCGCCCGGTCGCACCCCATCCCGTCAAATCGGTGACCACACCGGAATCGGTCACCGGGAACGACATCACGAAGATCCGCTCCGTCGCGCGCACCGTCGAGGTGAAAAACTCGTGTTTTCCCTCGCACTCCTCACGCCACATCGGGTGCGCATTGACATCAGTGCCGGCGATGGCGCGCGCCAGCATCTCATCGGGGTTCATCGCCGCGATCAGGCCGGCGATCACCGCGTTGTTCGGCAACGCCCGAATGAGGTTCTTGTGATGGACCAGGGTGTCGTACTTGCGTTCATCGCTGGTGTATCCGTAGGGCAGCCCGGTGAGGCGGTAATCGGCCCAGATCGCGCCGTCACGCACCCGCCGCAAATTGCCCATCACCGACACCGTCGGCTGCAGGGTCTGGTCGAGCTGGTTGGCCATGGCGACGTCCTCAGATGGCGGGGTTTCCGGTCAAACCGAAAAGCTCGGCGGCCGCGCCACTGCGGGGCCGATCGAACATGTCTGCCCAACCGTCGGGTTCCAGTTCACGAACCGGGGCCAGGCAGGCATGATGAGGCGCGTACACCGGTGCCGGGTCATCGGCTAGCACGTCGAGGAATTCGACATCGCCGCGCACCGTGGACACCGTGTCAACGGCGCGGGCATCGTTGCCGGTGCTGATGCTGACGGGACTGGTGTAGAGGGCCATGATGCGGTGCATGCGGGTGCTGAACTTCACCGGCGAGTACGACATCTTGCGCATCGCTCCCACCGCGACGGCGGTGATCGTCACGCCGACGGCGCCGGTGAATACCGGGTGACCCACCCGCGGCAGCAAGAACAGCGTGAGCAGAATGCCGCCAACCAGCGCCACCAGTTCCGGGATCGGGTAGGGGCCTCCGGGTAGCTTCCACCGACCGTCGAACTTTGCGATGACGATGCGCACCCGGCTGGCCCGGGTGTACCACTTGGCCACGAACATGCGCGCTGCGACCTACCGGGTTCCGGTGTTGGTGAGTCCGCCGATGGTGTCCTTGGACACCACGCCCAGTGCGGGCAGTGAGCCGACCAAACCGATCAGCACCACACCGACCGCCAGCGTCTTCAGGGCAGCCGTCTTGTTCTTCGCGATGAAGTAGTAGCCGGCCGCTATGAGCGCGGTGCCGCCGATCAGCAGGTACACCGCAAAGGTGATGCCCTGGTTCTTGATGTTGGCGCCGATATCCCAAATCGGTGCCGCCACCGTGGTGACATGGGTGGCCGCTCCTGCGGCGGCGCTGTCGAGCACCGGGGGGGCGATGGTGGCGATCATTTGTTAGTTCCCTTCGGTGGTGTTGGGGGCGTACATCGGTGGGGTTGTTGTGGTCGTGGTGGGAGTCGTCGTCGCGGGTGGCGATGGACCGGCGTCGGCGGGCGCCACGACGCTGGGGGCATCGTTGATGCGGTCGACCTGCCAGTGCCCGCCGGCGACGGACATGACGAGCGGGAAATCCATCGGCATCGACACGCCGCTTGCGGTCTGCATGACGGCCCGAACGGTGACCTCAACACCGTTGGCTTTCGGCGGCACATCCTGTGCGTTGGCGACCTCGGAATTGGTCAGCACACGCTCGATCGCCATGGTCGTGAAACGTCGTGGTTGAGCGGCGGTCAAGGTCGATCCAGCCGCGATGTATGGCGCCAGCTCGCCCTGCCCGATCAGCATCGCGCTGAGGAACCCTGAGACCGTCTTGTACACCGGGCGGTCTTCGGAGATCAGCGTCTGCGTCGCCAACTCCACCGGTTGGCCCACCGGGCGGTCCGGGCGGGCGTGCGGGAGGGTGAAGGCACGGAAGTAGTTCTGACGATCGGCTGAGATGTCGACCTGCAGCCGCACATACACCATCGACGCCGAGTTCGCAGCCTTGGGAATCTCGGCGTCAACGACCACCGAATAGGTGCGAAACCCGTCGGCGAAGACACCGGGAAGAGCCGAGGATGCCCGCAGCGCGCGACCACCGGCCGGCAGCGCAGACGCGGGGATATCGCCGTCATAGAACTGCTTGATGGCTGCGGTGTTGGAGGGATCTTTGAGGTAGCTGTCGACGTAACGGGTGGCGTAAGCCTCGATGGCCGCTAGTTGGTCGCGTTCGGCGGCTTCGTTCACCGCGGTCGGCCGGTTCAACACCAGCAGCGCGACCGCGAGCACAACCGGGATGTAGCTGATTATGATGAACGCCAGAAACGACCCGGTCGCCCGCATCCGCAGCTCGTCCGCGCGGATCGTGTCACCGCCGCTCAGACGCAGGAACACCGAGTCCAAGACCCGGTGCAGGGGACGGGTCAGCATGGGGCCCCGATGCGCTGGGTCTGCAGCACGTCCAACAGCTGGGCGGCCGGGCCGCGGTTGTTGACGATGTGGGCGACCAGCGCGATCGACTTCATTTCGTCGAGAGGATCGGCCGCCAACTGATCCATCAGGTCCTGCAGCTGCTCGGAGTACGCGCGGACCGCGGTGGCGGTGCGGCGAATCGGCAGCGCCATCGGCGGGCCTCCACAGGAATCGGGGTGCTCGGACACCCTTCTATGCGGGGTAAATCACCGATTCCGCGACAACCGCATAGGTAACGAATTGATAACGCATATGTGCGTATGCCATCGCGATGTTCGCTAGATGCTTGACAAGGGGCTTACGCTCGGCTCGACGAGCCCCAGGCGAGGAGGAAGCCGAGCGGCACCCCTTACCGACTTAGCTCACCGCGCATGCGCCGAGCGCATCAGCGCCTATTCCGCGCCACCAAACCAGGCCGCATCACCCGCGCATCCCCCGTGACGCCATCCGCGGAT
>DASWBF010000601.1:0-4934 GCA_036390735.1 Mycobacterium sp.
TTTTCACAGCCGTGCGGTGTTCGCTTCGACCTCGAAGACAGTCATCTGGGTCGGCCGCGCAGCGTGGGGCGAGCGACCAGGCACCGGATTGGAGTTACAGAGATGAAATCGCAGATGAAGACAGTAGTGGCGATCGTCGGGGGGTTCGTCGTCGTCGGGATGGGCGTGCTGACCGTCGTCGTGGGCGGCACCGAGGCGCACGCGAAAGTGCTCGGCGGCTCCGGCGACACCGTGACGCAGACCACGCCCACCACACTGGCAAGCTGGTCGGCGTCCCCGACGGTGAAAGCAAAGCCGCCGAGCGCGTAGCCACGTTTCGTTCCGGCTAGCGCCGTTACCCACTCCGTCAGACCTAGTCGAACGGAGTGGTCCGACGTGAATGCGGAACAGCGAAACCAGCGGAACCTGAAAATCGGTGCGGCGGCGTTCGGTGCTGGCGTCCTCATCGCGATGGGCGCGATCACGGCCGCGACCAGCGGCGACGCCATCACCACCTCGGAACCTCCCACCGGCCCGACTGACAGCGCCACCAGCAGCACGTCAACGACGCCGCCGTCGACGCGGGAAACGACGAAGGCAAGCCCCGAGGTCACCGCGACCACGTCAGAAGGATCGTGGCCGGAGACGTCGACGGTCGAACTGCCGTCATAAGCGGCAAGAATCTGCCTGATCGTGACCCCGGGACGCCTAGGGCGAACGGCGCGGCGAACCCCGCACGGGGTGTGAAGCTGCCCAAGCAGGCGCCCCCACGCAATG
The DNA here is from genome assembly GCA_036390735.1 of Mycobacterium sp. Classification (GTDB taxonomy): domain Bacteria; phylum Actinomycetota; class Actinomycetes; order Mycobacteriales; family Mycobacteriaceae; genus Mycobacterium. The sequence goes on from DASWBF010000601.1 coordinate 757, forward strand.
TGTATCTGAGTGCGGCGCAACTGGACATGCTCGCCAGCGAGGCGGGGCCCTACCGCTCGCTGGTGCTGCTGCTGGGTGTCGGCGGGCTGCGCTGGGGTGAGGCCATCGCGCTGCGGGTCTGCGACGTCGACTTCCTGCACCGCCGCGTCGAGCTGCACCGCAACGTGGTGCGGGTGCGCAGCGAGTTCGTCATCGGCAGCCTCAAGAGCAACAAGAACCGCGTCGTGGTGGTGCCATCGTTCGTCGTGGACGCGCTGGCGCAGACCGCCGCCGGTAAGGGTCGCGAGGATCTGCTATGGACCGCGCCATTCGGCGGCTACCTCCGTACCCCCGGCCGCGAATCCTGGCTCGCCGGTGCGGTGGCGCGCTGCCAGGTGGCCGATGAGACGTTCCCCGTGTGACCGCGCACGACCTGCGGCACACTGCGGCCTCGCTGGCCATCTCGGCGGGCGCGAACCCCAAGGTGGTGCAGCGCATGCTGGGGCACTCCTCGGCGGCCATGACGCTGGACGTGTACGCCGATCTGTTCGAGTGTGACCTGGACGCGGTTGCCGAAAGTGTGTCCAAATGTGTCCACAGTGGGCCTGAGCGCACCCCTGTCCGACCCTGAAAACGTCTCTACCAGCGAATAAGGAGCCCCATGACCGTGACCGACGAATACCTGGCCAACAACGCCGAGTACGCCAAGACTTTTCAAGGGCCGTTGCCGCTGCCGCCCAGCAAGCACGTCGCGGTCGTCGCGTGTATGGACGCCCGGCTCGACGTGTACCGCATTCTCGGCCTCGACGACGGCGAGGCGCATGTGATCCGCAACGCCGGGGGCGTCGTCACCGACGACGAAATCCGGTCACTGGCCATCAGCCAGCGGCTGCTCGGCACCAAAGAGATCATTCTCATTCACCACACCGATTGCGGCATGCTCACCTTCACCGACGACGACTTCAAGCGGTCGATTCAGGACGAAACCGGCATCAAACCCGAATGGGCCGCGGAAGCGTTTTCCGACCTCGAACAGGATGTGCGACAGTCGATCCGCCGCATCGAGGCAAGCCCGTTCGTCACCAAGCACGAGTCGCTGCGCGGATTCGTCTTCGACGTCGCGACCGGCAAGCTGAACGAGGTGACGCTGGACAGCTGAGCGCCTCAGCTGCCGGAACCGTAAGGCCGCGTGATGATTTCCAGGTAGTGGCCGCCGGGATCACAGAAGTACACGCCGCGACCGCCGTCGTTGTGGTTGATCTCGCCGGGCCGGTGGCCATGCGGATCGGCCCAATGCTCCATTCCGCGCTCACGGATTCGCCCATAGATCGCGTCGAAGTCGGCCTCCGAGACCAGAAATGCGTAGTGCTGCGGCCGCACGTCGTCGCCGCTGTCGATGAAATCGAGGCTCACGCCGTGATCGAGTTCCACCGCCAGGAACGGGCCGAAGGGCTTGGCGGGTGGTAGCCCGAAGAGTTCGGTGAAGAAGGCGGCCGACTCTCCCTTGTCCTTGGCCGCCACGATGGTGTGGTTGAACGCGATGGACATGACACAGTATGGGCATGCCGGACGGCGACGTTCTACTAGGTCCGCAGATCCTGTTGCGTGCACCCAAGGTCGAGGATGCCGAGGACCTGTTCGCGTCCGTGACCTCGGACCCGAACGTCACCGAGTACCTGTCGTGGACGCCGCATCCCGACGTCGACGAGACGTTGCGGGTGATCACGGAAATGTTCAACGTCGGCGACGACCATACCTGGCTTATCGCGCTGCGCGATTCCGGAGAAGTGATCGGCGAACTCGGATATCGGCAGCCACAACGCCATGCGGTGAACATCGGATACTGTCTCGCCCGGCAGTGGTGGGGCCGCGGCATCATGTCGGAGGCAGTCTCGCTGCTTTTGCAACAGTTGCAGCAGGATTCGTCCGTCTTTCGAGCGTCGGCGGCATGCCATGTCGACAACGTGGGCTCGGCCCGGGTGCTCGAGCGCTGCGGCTTGTCCCTGGAAGGCCGGCTTGTCCGCTATCTCGTCTTTCCCAACCTGGGTCCCGAGCCTCAGGACTGCCTGTTGTACGCCAGGGCGATGAGGTGACTACGTGACCACTCCTCGAACCGCCCGAGCGCGGGCATTGAGTGTGAACGCTCCGCTGGAGCTCAGTCGTTGGCGGAGGTTGCCCTCGAGAGTATTCCGCGCGGCGTCGGGCAGTGAAATTGTGTACGCACCTGCGGGACCTTGTCCGGCGAGGAATGGCTGCCAGTAGTCGTCGAACGATGCAAAACGCATCTCGATCGATAGCTCTCGCTGCTCGACGTTGGTCAGCCTGTGCAACTTCAGCAACTCGGCCAGCTCGCCGTCCCCGCACAGGGGCATGTGGCGTTCGTCGCGCGGCGCGGCTGCTGGATCCAATTCGACGGCGGCGTGCCAGAACTCGCGGAGCATCTGCATGCCCGACGCGTAATCCCACACTGCCGCGGCGATGACCCCGCCAGATCGTGTCACGCGGATCATCTCCCGCACCGCTGCGCCCGGCTCGGGCACGAAGTTCAACACCAGCAGCGACAGCGTTCGGTCGAACTGGCCATCAGGAAAGCTGAGAGCACTTGCCTGACCGACTTCGAATCGGATTCGACCGGTTCGGACATGGCTGGTGGCGAAGCGAACAAAGTCGTCCGACGGATCCACACCGATGACGCGAACGCGTGAAACCGCGGCGGCTGCGACGCTCAGCGCACCGGTTCCACAGCCGACGTCGAGCACCGCGTCCCCCGGGGCGGTGCCGGCGAACTCGACCAGCATCGGCGCCAGTTCGCGGCTCCAGCGACCCATGAATCGCTCGTAACCGTCGCTCGCTGAGAACATGTCTTGTCAGCGTATCCCGCCTGAGGTGATAGGAAGCAGCGATGAGCGCTTTCCAGTTCGCCGATCTCGCCGTGCCGGTGCTTGCCGCGCCGATGGCGGGTGGACCGTCCACACCGGAGCTGGCAGCCGCCGCGACCAACGCCGGCGGGCTGGGGTTCGTGCCCGCCGGATATCTGTCGGCCGACGACTTCGCCGAGCGTCTCGTCGCCGCCCGGGCGATGGCGTCGGGTCCGCTGGGAGCGAATCTCTTTGTGCCCCAACCTCGCGCGGGCAACCGAGCGGACATCGACCGGTACGCCCAGGTGTTGGCCGGCGAGGCGCAGCGCTACGGTGCACAGCTTGGTGAACCGCGCTACGACGACGACAACTGGTCGGCCAAACTCGACGTGCTGCTCGACATCCGCCCCGAAGTCGCGTCGTTCACCTTCGATGCGCCGAGCGCCGGGGAGATCCGGCGTCTGGCGGACGCGGGCATCACGACCGTCGTCACGGTGACCACCGCATCCGAAGCCGAGCTCGCGGTGTCCCGCGGCGCCGACGCGCTGGTGGTGCAGGGGCCATCGGCCGGCGGGCACCGCGGCACGTTCGACCCCGCGGCACGGCCGGCCACGCAACCGCTGTCAGAGCTGCTGGCAGAAGTGGTCTCCCGCGTCGCCATGCCGGTGGTGGCGGCGGGTGGGTTGATGACGGCCGAGGAGGTCGACGCCGCGCTCCGCGCCGGCGCGGTGGCCGCGCAGCTGGGCACCGCGTTCCTGCTGTCCGACGAAGCGGGCAGCAGCCCGGTTCACCGTATGGCCCTGCAGGATCCGCAGTTCACCGAAACGGTTGTGACACATGTATTTTCGGGCCGCTATGCCCGCGGCTTACGCAACCGGTTCATCGAGGAACATGAGGCGCAGGCCCCGTTCGCGTATCCGCAAGTCCACTACCTGACCGGCCCGCTGCGCGCGGCAGCGGTACGCGCCGGCGACCCGCACGCCACGAACGTCTGGGCCGGAACGGGATTCAAGAAGGCGAAGGCCGCGTCGGTGGCCGCGATCATGGGAGAGCTGTCGTGCAGGTAGGCATGACGATGCCGGTGATGGAACCGGATCTGGACACCGCGACCCTGCGGGCCTGGGCGCGCGCGACCGACGAAGGCCCCTTTGCCTCAGCGTGTTTCGGTGAACGGATCGCGTTCGACAACCCCGAAACACTCACGCTGCTGGGCGCGCTCGCCGCGTGGACCGACCGGGTACGGCTGGTGACCACCGTGATCGTTCCGCAGCTGCATGATCCGGTCATGCTGGCCAAGGCGCTCGCGACCGGCGACATGCTCAGCGGCGGCCGCCTGACCGT
>DASWBF010000602.1:0-13025 GCA_036390735.1 Mycobacterium sp.
ACAGGCAGGCGGCGAACACGCCGTAGAGGCCGCGGCGCACGGCTGAAGTCGTTTTCATGGAGAACTCCTAACGATTTGCGGACATTTCGGTGGCACCGCGCATCGCTGCGACGCTCGCGTGTGGTCCTCGGCCAGCAAACGGCCGATCCACATGGTGCTATCCGGGCCCGCATGATCGCCAATCGGAGTAGCGAACATCCAGGTCAGCGCGCCTCTCCGGGCGCGGCGGCACCACCGCGTGCCAACCCGTGCAGCCCTCGAAGGGCAGATCAGCGCACCAGATGGCGGACAGCTTCCTGTTGTAGGCTCACGACGCCGGGAGAAAGCGGGGACAGCCATCCAGCAGTTCATGATGCGCTTGAGCAGCAACCTGCGCCGCTACCGATGGGCGGTGTTCACCGCCTGGCTGCTCGTCCTTCTTCCCGCCGTGCTGATCGGGTTGCACGAGTCAAATAACCTCACCGGCGGCGGGTTCGAGGTCGCCGGTTCGCAGTCGCTCCAGGTGCAGGAGCAGCTCGAAAGACACTACCCTGACCAGGGCGCATCCCCGCTGGCGCTGGTCGCGGCACCGCGCCCCGGGGCGACCGTCGACGACATGACCGCCGCGGTGGATCTGCTCGAACAGAAAGTTGCCGAGGTGCCCAGCGTGTCGCTGGCGCCCAACCCGCCGGCACAGCCGCCGCCGGGCCCAGAGCGCCCGTACGTCGTCTCGCTGAAACTGGGCTTCAACAACTCCGGTGCCGTCGACGTTGCCAAGCAGTTGCGCAGCAAAGTCGGAATCAACGGCGACAAACCGGGACAACTGGACAACGGCAAAGTCGACCTGTACGTGATCGGTCAGGGCGCGCTCGGTGCGGCGGCACAGGAGAAAACCAGACACGACATCGGCGAGGCCGAGCAGTGGGGCCTTCCGATCATCCTGATTGTCCTGCTCGCGGTGTTCGGCTCACTGGCGGCCGCGGCGATGCCGCTGATCCTGGGCGTTCTCACGGTCGTCGTGAGCATGGGCGTCGTCTTCCTGCTGTCGATGTTCACCACGATGTCGGTATTCGTGACGCCGACGGTGTCGATGTTCGGAATCGCACTGGCCGTGGACTATTCGCTGTTCATCCTGATGCGCTACCGCGAGGAGCTGCGCGCCGGCCGGGACGCGAAACAGGCCACCGACGCTGCGATGGCCACCTCCGGCCTTGCCGTGGTGCTGTCGGGCCTGACCGTGATCGCATCCTTGGCGGGCATCTACCTGATCAACACCCCGGTCTTGCGCTCGATGGCCACCGGCGCGGTGGTGACCGTCGCCGTGGCAGTGCTCACCTCGGTCACGCTGATCCCGGCGATCCTCGCGACGTTCGGGCGGGCCGCCGCCAAGCGGTCGTGGCTGCTGCACTGGTCGCACCGGCCGGAATCCACCCAGTCGCCGTTCTGGACGCGCTGGATCGGGTGGGTGATGCGCCGTCCGTGGGCGTCTGCGCTGGGAGCGTCCGTGCTGCTGTTGACGCTGGCCGCACCCGCGCTGTCGATGACGCTGTCGAACAGCATGCAGCGCCAGTTCGGACCCGAGCACGAGATGCGCGGCGGAGTCAACGCGGCCACGCGGGCGCTGGGGCCGGGCGCGCTCGGCCCGGTCCGAGTGCTGGTGACATTCCCCGACGGCAACGCGACGGATCCGTCGAACATGCAGGTCGCCGATGCCGTGGGTGTTCGGATGCGCGAGGCGCCGAACATCGTGACCGTGCAGCCCCCGGCATTGGCCGACGACGACCACAGCGCGCTGCTGTCGGCCGTGCTCGCGGTGGATCCCGAGGACATGGCCGCCCGCGACACGATCGACTGGATGCGTGAGCGCCTTCCCCAGGTGCCCGGCGCCGAGGACGCCCGCATCGACGTCGGCGGACCGACCGCGCTGATCAAGGACTTCGACGACCGGGTGGAGCAGACCCAGCCGTGGGTGTTCCTGTTCGTGTCGGCGATCGCATTCGTGATGCTGCTGATCTCGATCCGGTCGGTGTTCCTGGCGCTCAAGGGCGTGCTGATGACCGTGCTCTCGGTCGCCGCCGCCTACGGCAGCATCGTGATGGTGTTCCAGTGGGGTTGGCTCAAAGATCTTGGTTTCCAACCTATTTCGTCTCTCGATAGCTCGGTTCCACCTCTGGTGCTGGCGATCACCTTCGGGCTGTCGATGGACTACGAGATCTTCTTGCTGACGCGGATCAGGGAACGTTTCCTGCAGACCAACAACACCCGTGACGCGGTGGCGTGGGGCGTGAGCACCAGCGCGCGCACCATCACCAGTGCGGCGCTGATCATGATCGCGGTGTACATCGGGTTCGCGTTCGCCGGCATGCCCCTGGTGGCGGAGATCGGGGTCGCATGCGCGGTGGCGATCGCGGTCGACGCCACGGTGGTGCGACTGGTGCTGGTGCCCGCGTTGATGGCGATGTTCGACCAGTGGAACTGGTGGCTGCCGCGGTGGCTGGACCGGATCTTGCCGTCGGTCGACTTCGAACGGCCGCTGCCCAAGGTCGACATCGGCGACGTCGTCGTCATCCCGGACGACATTTCGTCGCTGGTGGTGCCCAACTCCGACATGCGGATGGTGGTCAAGTCGGCAGCCAAGCTCAAAGACCTTGCGCCCGACGCGATTTGCGTGGCGGACCCGTTGGCGTTCAGTGGCTGCGGCCGACGGGACGAAGAACCGTCGGAAGCCGAGCCCGTGGTGGCGAGGAACGGCCACACTGACGTCACGACCGTTCTCCGCCCGAGTTCATCGGCGCGAGATGCTCCGACGTTGCGCCACCGCAGCAGCCGCAAGAAGATGCCGTGGGCCGGTCGCGGCGTACACCCGGTCACGATGTGGCGGGGCAGGCTTTCCGTGGCACTCGACGCGTTGAAGGTCGACTCACAGACCGATGCCCCCGTCGCACGGCGCAGCCCGGTGGAAACCACCAACGTCCAGTTGCCGACGGGTGACCGTCTGCAAATCCCCACGGGCGCAGAGACTTTGCGGATGAAGAGCTATCTGTTGATGTGCCGCAACAGTACCCGCGACTTCGCGGAGTTTGCTGAGCTGGTCGAGACCATGGACACCGCCACAGCTGCGTTAGTGCTGGGCGGGATGGATAAGTATTACTGTGGTCAACATCCCAGGAGACAATGGGTTGCCACTCAACTCGTGCGCAGGCTGGCCGACCCCCAGCCGTCGGACGAGGGGACGGACCCCGAAGTCGATTGGGCGGAAGTCAAACAGCGATGCCTTTCAGTGGCCGTGGCGATGCTGGAGGAGGCGAGGTGACGTTGGCCGTGGAGGCGCATGACGACGCGGCGCCCACGGTTCGCTTGGCCGCAGCAGCGCAACCGTCGCCGCTGGCCGCGTACGAGAAGAAGCCCGTGGAGTTCTGGCCCACCGCGGCCATCCGGCTGGCGGTCGACAGCGGCGATCTGGCGGTGTGGCAGCGGATCGTCGTGGCGCTCAAACGCGATCCGTACGGCCGAACCGCGCGGCAAGTCGAGGAGGTGCTGGATACGGCCTCGTCGCACGGCATCGCCAAGGCACTCACCGAGGTACTGGCACGCAGCCGCGACCAGCTGGAGGCCGACGAGCGCGCGGAGGTCGCTCGGCATATCCACGCCCTGATCGACCGCTCGGGTCTGTCCGGCCGCGAGTTCGCGTCGCGCATCGGGGTGTCCTGCGAAGACCTCGCCTCATATCTCGCCGGCGACGTCAGCCCGTCAGCGGCGCAGATAGTTCGGATGCGTCGGCTGTCTGACCGGTTCGCGAAGATGAAGGCGCACCGCTCGACCCGCTCCGGGTGAGTGGCCCCCATTCGCTCGGCGGGGCTCTGACCCGCCGGCCATACGATGGCGGCATGTGGACTGAGCCAGACGACGATGCGGTGCGCGACCTGCTGCAGACCACCCGCACGATCGCGGTGATCGGCGTGTCGCCGAACCCGCTACGGCCCAGCAACGGCGTCTATCGGTACCTGAGTTCAAGGACCGACTACGAGCTGTATCCGGTCAACCCGACGATCGACGAACTCGACGGCCGCCCCGTGTACGCGGATCTGTCCGCGCTGCCGGTGGTGCCGGACATGGTGGACGTGTTTCGCCGCCGGGATCAGTTGCGGCCCGTGCTGGATGCGGCAATCGCGGTCGGCGCGAAGAGCATCTGGCTGCAGCAGGGTTTGTGGGACGAGCAGCTGGCGCGCGACGCAGAGGCGGCCGGCATGCGGGTAGTGATGGGCCGCTGCCTGGAGGTCGACCACGCGCGGCTCATTGCGACGGAGCGGGGCTGATCGGGATCAGGTCGAAAACCCGCCACTGGCCGCTCTCATGGGACAACACGACCTGAAGCCCGACCACGGCCCGCTCCGGCGGTTTGCCAGGTTGCTGCCGCGTCGCACCGACCACTACCACGACGACAGCCGAGTCTGGTGAGACGGCGTTCACCCCCGCCGAGATCGTCTGGGCTTGCGCCGAAATATTCTGCGCTGCTTGGTTTTTCGCCTCGGTGCCGTAGCTGGCCTTGAACTTCTCCGCCTGTTCGGGCTCCATCATGGCTGCTGCGCGATCTATCGCCGTGGTCGGTTCTGCGGGAGAGTACGTCATCGTCGACTCGGCGAACTTGACCGCGATTTGCACCACGTCATCCATGTTCCTGGCCAGGTCACGGTCGGACTCGGTCCACTGCGTGTAGGTGACGAGCACCGCGGCCACCAGCGCCGCGGTGCTCAACCCGACCACCGCCAGTCGCAGCCCGGGTCCGTCGTCATCGGTGCCGACCGTGACGCTGTCGCGGCGGAACAGCACGAAGTTGGCGATCATGCCCTCGACGATCAGCGTGCACAGCACCGAACACACCGCCACCCACCACACGCGCCAGTCCAGCGCGTAGCCGATCGTCAGCAGGGCCGCGATCGCGGCCAGCGGCGCGGCGATGTCGAACGCGAAAACCCGCCAGGCGTTTCTCACCGCAGCAGATCCAGGCCGGAGACGAGCAGCTGGCCGTCGACGTCGGACACGCCGATCCGGAGGTTCAACGAGGATGGCGGCCGCTTCCCGCCTGCGTTCTTGGCTGTCAGCGTCGCGATGATCAGCACGGTGTCGGTGCGCGATGCCAGTCCGCCAACTGTTTCGTCAGGTGGCGCGCTACCGGGTTCGCGATTCGGGTCGCGATGCACCGATTCGATCGCGACCGCGTTGACCTGCCCGGTGGTGCGCAGTTGCAGCGTCTTCACCAGGTTGGTGAGCGGCTCGATCACCTGGTCCAGGTCGGTGTTCAGCGTGCCGACCGTGCCCTCGTGCAGCTTCTGAACACTGGCCTCGATGTTGTCCTTGTTCATGTTGATCAGCACACCGGCCCAGTTCAGCGCGACCTGCATGGCGCGGGACTGGTGGTCGAGTTCGTCTCGCTCGTCGCGGTGGGTCGACCAGATGATCGATGTCAGGACGATCGCGGCGACGCAGAGCAAGCCGAGCACGGCCGAGGCAATGCCCAAGCCCGAGAACACCGGGCGGCGGTCGTCCGCTGCCTGTGCGTCCTCGTTCTCAGGAGAGTCGGTCTCCTCTGGCACGAAGGCGAGAGTACTCATCAGCCGACGGCCCGGGCATCGGGCCTTCTGGAAGGATGGTCCGGTGAACTCCGGTATCGACCTCGCCTACGTGGATTCGGCGGTCCGCCCGCAAGACGACTTGTTCGGCCATGTCAACGGCTGCTGGCTGGCGGACTACGAAATCCCCGCCGACCGCGCCACCGACGGCGCGTTTCGCACGCTGTTCGACCGGGCCGAGGAGCAGGTGCGTGACCTGATCACCCAAGCCGCATCGAACCCTGCGCCGCACACCGACGAGCAGCGCATCGGCGACCTGTATGCGAGCTTTCTCGACGAAGACACCGTCGCGCGCGTCGGCCTGGCGCCGCTGCACGAGGAGCTGACGCTGATCGACGAGGCGGCCGACGCGGCGACGCTGGCCGAGGTGATGGGCCGCCTGCAGCACACCGGGGCGGGCGGCGGCGCCGGCGTGTACGTCGACACCGACTCCAAGGACTCGACGCGCTACCTGCTGCATGTGAACCAGTCCGGCCTCGGCCTGCCCGACGAGTCGTACTATCGCGACGCGCGCCACGCCGAGATCCTGGCCGCGTATCCACGCCACGTCGCGGCAATGTTCGCTCTGGTGTACGGCGGCGACCATGCCGACACCGCCGCGCGGATCGTCGCGCTGGAGTCGAAACTCGCTGCCGCGCACTGGGATGTGGTGAAGCGGCGCGACGCGGACCTCACCTACAACCTGCGGGCGTTCTCCGATCTGCCGGACGAGGCGCCGGGCTTCGACTGGTCCGGATGGGTGACGGCGCTGGGCAGTTCACCCGACACGGCCGCCGAACTTGTGGTGCGCCAACCGGATTACCTCACCGCGTTCGCCGCGCTGTGGGCTGGCGAGGACATCGCGGACTGGAAGGCTTGGCTGCGCTGGCGGGTGATCCACGCTCGCGCGTTCTTGCTCACCGACGATCTGGTCGCCGAGGACTTCGCGTTCTACGGTCGCACGCTGAGCGGTACCGAGCAGATCCCTGACCGCTGGAAGCGCGGCGTCTCTGTTGTCGAGAGCCTGATGGGTGACGCGGTCGGCAGGCTCTACGTCGAGCGGCACTTCCCGCCGGAAGCCAAGGCACGCATGGACGTTCTGGTGGACAACCTGCTCGAGGCGTACCGCGTCAGCATCGAGTCGCTGGACTGGATGACGCCGCAGACCCGGCAACGGGCGTTGGCGAAACTGGACAAGTTCACCCCGAAGATCGGCTACCCGAACAAGTGGCGCGACTATTCGAAGTTCGACGTCGACCGTGGTGACCTGTACGGCAATTTCCGGCGCGGCATGGCCGTCACCTGGGACCGCGAGCTGGCCAAGCTTGGCATGCCCGTCGACCGCAACGAGTGGTTCATGACCCCGCAGACCGTCAACGCCTACTACAACCCGGGGATGAACGAAATCGTCTTCCCTGCAGCGATTTTGCAGCCGCTATTCTTCGACGCCGACGCGGACGACGCCGCCAACTACGGCGGTATCGGCGCGGTGATCGGCCACGAGATCGGGCACGGCTTCGACGACCAGGGCGCCAAGTACGACGGCGACGGCAATCTGGTCGACTGGTGGACCGATGAGGACCGCACCGAATTCGGCGCGCGCACAAAGGCGTTGATCGAGCAGTACGACGGATTCACTCCGCGCGCACTCGAGAACGGCCAGCACGTGAACGGCGCTTTCACCGTCGGGGAGAACATCGGCGACCTCGGCGGCCTGTCGATCGCGCTGCTGGCCTACCAGCTGTCGCTGGGCGGCAACCGAGCGTCGGTTATCGACGGTCTGACCGGCCTGCAGCGCGTGTTCTTCGGCTGGGCGCAGGTGTGGCGCACCAAGTCACGCGACGCCGATGCGATCCGCCGCCTGGCGATCGACCCGCACAGCCCGCCGGAGTTCCGCTGCAACGGCGTCATCCGCAACATCGACGCGTTCTACGACGCGTTCGACGTGACGGAGTCCGACGCGCTCTATTTGGAGCCAGCCCACCGCGTCAGGATCTGGAACTGACGGCCCCCGAGCGCGTCAGATCTGCCAGTCCTGCGCGCCGTCGTTCTTCGTGTAGGTCCCGACGGAGTTCTTCACGACGATCGGGTCGCCGCTGCCGAAGTTGTCGAAGAACCACTTCGCATTGGACGGGCTGATGTTGATGCAGCCGTGGCTGACGTTGCGCTTGCCCTGGTCGCTCACCGACCACGGTGCGCTGTGCACGAAGTTGCCGCTGTTGTCGAACCGGACCGCCAGTTGGACGTGCACCTTGTAGCCCTGCGCCGAAGTGTTCGGCACACCGTAGGTCGCGGAGTCCATCACGATGTCGGGGAACTTCTCGAGCACGTAATACGTGCCGTTCGCCGTGTCGTGGCCCGGCATACCCATCGACACCGGGAACGTCTGCTCCACCTTCCCGTTGCGGGTGATCGTCATCTGATGCGTGGCGTTGTCGACCGTCGCGATCAGCGAGTCCCCGGTCCGGAAGCTCGACTTGGTGCCGGCCGCGTCGATGTTTACGGTCGTGTGCGCCGGCCAGAAGCTGAGCGGCCGCCAGCGCACCTGGGTGTCGCTCATCCAGTAGAACTTGCCCGGCACGGGCGGCGTCGACGAGATGTGGATCGCCTGTTCGGCCAAACCCCGGTCGGCGATCGGCACGGCGAAGTTGATGATGATCGGCTTCCCCACCCCGACCATGGACCCGTTGAGGGGGTTGAACGTCGGCGGCCGGAACGGCGGCGTGCCGGTGAACGGCGTCGGGTTCTGTCCGGCGGCCGTGCCCTCGGGGATCACCGAAGGCGCCGCCAGCGGATCGGCGGGTGGCGGGGCCAGCGGGGGCACGGCTGCCGGATCGGCGGGCGGCGGCGGCGCGAGCGGATCGGCAGGCGGCGGCGCCGCTAACGGGTCAGCCGGCGGCGGGGGCGCGACCGGATCAACCGGCGGCGGCACGGCCATCGGGTCCACAGGCATCGCGTCCACGGGTTCGGGGGGCGGCGCCGGCAGTGCGGGATCCGGCTCGGCCAGCGCCAACGGCGCAGCGAAAACCAGCCCGGCGGTCACGCCGATTGCGCAAAACATTGAGGTCAACGTCCGCTTTGTGCCCCGCTGCGACGCCCAGCGCCATGCGGCTCCGGCTCGTCTACTCATCAAACCCTCCAGACGATCGAGTGCCCCCAGTGTGGCACAGGGCCAGAGGTCGTCATGACCAGATACCGGTCCCCGACCCCATGACAGCTACCTAGCCCATCTCTTTGAACTGCGGATTCGTTACACCGGTCACGACCGGACCAGGCGTGCGATCGCGGCCGACGCCTCGGCCAGCTTGGCGTCGGCCTCCTCGCCGCCCGCCGCGACAGCGTTGGTGACGCAGTGGTTGAGGTGTTCGTCGAGCAGGCCGAGCGCCACGGCTTGCAGCGCGCTGTTGACGGCGCTGATCTGGGTGAGGACGTCGATGCAGTACTTATCGTCGTCGATCATCTTCGCGATGCCGCGAACCTGGCCCTCGATGCGCCGGAGCCGCTTGGCGTAATCGTCCTTGCGGTCCGAATATCCCTGCGCTGCCACGGACTTATCCTCCCAGCATCTGCTTCATCTGGTCGATCTCGGCCTGCTGCGCGGTTATGATCGACTTGGCCAAATAGATGACGTCGGGGTTCTTGCCGTGCGCGATTTCGTCCTGCGCCATCGCGATCGCCCCTCGGTGGTGGTCGATCATCGAGGTCAGCCACAGTTGGTCGAACTCGGCGTCGCGCAGCGACCGCAGCTTGTCGATCGTGGCCTGGTCCACCATGCCGGGCATCGCCGCGCCGTGCCCGGCCCCGTCGTGACCGGGGGACGCGTCGTTGCCCTCGGCATCCTGCCACTGCATCAGAAACGCGCGAAACGCCTGGATCTCCGGTACCTGGCTACCGATGATGCGGTTCGCCAGATCGATGATCTGTTGGTTCGTCGTGTTCGTGGGCACCAGCTGCGCTATCACGACGGCCTGCTCGTGGTGCGGCACCATATTGCTGGCGAACGTGATGTCGTCGGCGTTGTGGTCGGCCTGCTCGGTGGTCTGCTGCGCGCCGGTCCGGGTGTCGTGTTGATCCGACGAGTACCCGCACGACGTCAGCATGCCGACAGCGAGCAGCGCCGCCAACGCTGCCGCTATCCTCATGCCTCCACTCTACCCTGGTACCCCTACGGGGTATCAAAACCAACGGCTGACCTCTGTCTTGAGCCCGCGCGGGCGAAGGCATACTTGAACGATGCCAGATGCTCTTCGCGCAAGCGGCTCATCGACGCCAGATGCTCTTCGCGCAAGCGGCTCATCGACGCCAGAAGTCGACATCAAGCCCCGTAGCCGCGACGTCACCGACGGCCTGGAGAAAGCCGCCGCCCGCGGCATGCTGCGGGCCGTCGGCATGGGGGACGACGACTTCGCCAAGCCGCAGATCGGCGTCGGGTCGTCGTGGAACGAGATCACTCCGTGCAACCTGTCGCTGGACCGGCTCGCGAAGGCCGCCAAGGACGGGGTGTTCGCGGCCGGCGGCTATCCGATGGAGTTCGGGACGATTTCGGTGTCCGACGGCATCTCGATGGGCCATGAGGGCATGCACTTCTCGCTGGTGTCCCGCGAGGTGATCGCCGACAGCGTCGAAACGGTGATGCAGGCCGAGCGGCTGGACGGCTCCGTGCTGCTGGCCGGGTGCGACAAGTCGCTGCCCGGCATGCTGATGGCCGCCGCCCGCCTCGACCTCGCGTCGGTGTTCCTGTACGCCGGATCGATCCTGCCGGGCCGGGCCAAGCTGTCCGACGGCACCGAGCGCGACGTCACGATCATCGACGCGTTCGAGGCCGTCGGCGCCTGCAGTCGCGGGTTGATGCCGCGCGAGGACGTCGACGCGATCGAGCGGGCGATCTGCCCCGGCGAAGGCGCCTGCGGCGGCATGTTCACCGCGAACACGATGGCCAGTGCAGCCGAGGCGATGGGCATGTCGATTCCCGGCAGCGCCGCACCACCGGCCACCGACCGCCGCCGCGACGGCTTCGCCCGCCGCAGCGGCCAGGCAGTCGTCGAACTGTTGCGCCGCGGGATCACCGCCCGCGACATCATGACCAAGGAGGCGTTGGAAAACGCGATCGCCGTGGTGATGGCGTTCGGTGGTTCGACGAACGCGGTGTTGCACCTGCTCGCGATCGCCTACGAGGCCAACGTGAAGCTGACGCTGGCCGATTTCACCCGCATCGGCGCGAAGGTGCCGCATCTGGCGGACGTGAAGCCGTTCGGCAAGCACGTGATGTTCGACGTCGACCGGATCGGCGGTGTCCCGGTGGTAATGAAAGCACTGCTGGACGCCGGTCTGCTGCATGGTGATTGCCTTACCGTCACCGGTGAGACGGTGGCCGACAACCTCAGGCACATCGCGCCGCCGGACCCCGACGGGAAGGTGCTGCGCGCGCTGGACAACCCGCTTCATCCCACCGGCGGCATCACGATCCTGCACGGCTCGCTGGCCCCCGAGGGCGCCGTTGTCAAGTCTGCCGGGTTCGACTCCGACGTATTCGAAGGCACCGCAAGGGTTTTCGAGCGCGAGCGGGCTGCGCTAGACGCGCTGGAGGACGGCACGATCCAGGCCGGCGACGTCGTCGTCATCCGCTACGAAGGCCCCAAGGGCGGACCCGGCATGCGCGAGATGCTCGCGATCACCGGCGCGATCAAGGGCGCAGGGCTCGGCAAGGACGTGCTGCTGATCACCGACGGCCGGTTCTCCGGCGGCACCACCGGGCTGTGCGTCGGGCACATCGCACCCGAGGCCGTCGACGCCGGGCCCATCGCTTTCCTTCGCGACGGCGACCGGATTCGCCTCGACGTGGCCAACGCGACGCTCGACGTGCTCGTCGACCCGGCCGAATTCGCCTCGCGCCAAGAGGGTTTCACACCGCCGCCGCCCCGCTACACCACCGGCGTGCTGGCCAAGTACGTCAAGCTGGTCGGCTCGGCAGCCGTCGGCGCCGTCTGCACGTAGGGCTACTCGTCGCCGAACTGCTCGTAGAGCGCGGGCAGGAAACCCGCGAGGTGGCTCATCTCCTGCGCGCAGTGCACCATCAGGTTGCGCGCGTAATCCTCTGTCGCACCGATGATGCGGGACACGACCGGCCTGGCGACACGGTTGGCCACTGCGGGCGCGCTGCGCACGGCGATGTAAGGTCCGCCCAGCCAGAACCGGGATCGCATCTCACTGCCGCCCTCCGTCCGCCGAATGTGGTGGATCAACCACCCGGCGTCCACCGGGACGTCGCTGGAGCCGATCCGGGCACAGACCGGGACCACGCTGTCGTCGGCGGCGGGCAGGCCGAACGTCGAAGGCGTGACGAATTGAATTGCCGCGCGCAGCATCGACGAGCCGATGTACTCGCTGATCACCGACGTGCGCCCGACGTAGCGGGCGGAGCCGCGGCGCCCGTCGTCGGATCCGTCCTGCCACGCCGCCGACACGTGCGCCCTGGGGTGCCACAGCTTGTAGCGACGTGAGTCGGAGCCGTGCCAGCCGAACCACCAGGACCACATCGCCGGCGTAACCCCGGGCATGTCGGTGCGCACCGACACCTGCACGCCGCCGTGGTCGAGCAGCCCGTAGCCGTTCTCGGTCTGCTGATAGCCCTCGTCGTCAAGCGTCGTCGCGGCCTCGAACGCCAGCAGCGTCGGCCCGGCTTGCGGACCGTGCTCCAGCGCCTCGACGACGTGCCGCGGCAGCGGCGCCATCTCCGGCCGGAAGAACTTGCCGAACGGGGTATCCGCGTCGCCGTCGCGGTAACCGAGGTAAGCCATGTCAGATCCGTCCCATCCAGCTGTAGAAGCGTCCATCGGGGTCATAGGTGGCGCGGACCTGGTCGAGCCGCGACATCGCCTCGTCGGTGGCGAACCTCGCCGGACGCTCGCCCAGGTTCTCGTCCGCGAGTTGGATGCCGCTGGCCAGGTCGGCCATGGCCGCCATGTTGGACCGCGCCCAGTCGGCGTACTTGTCGTCGTCGGCGGCGTCCATCCAGCCGCCGTAGCACGCCAGGTAGATCTCGTCTTCGAGGCTGTAGGCCATGTCCTGGCGGGACGGCGACGGGCCCCAGTTCAGCCACAGGAAGTGCGACGGATGCGGTGGGATGGTCTCGATGATGCGGCGAATCCCCGGCAGCAACTCCTCCGCGGCGGCCGACGTCCACATGTTGTCGGCGGAGTATCGGTGGTCGGCCAGATAGTTGCTCATCACGCCGTCATACCAGGCCGGCAAATCGGTTGGGGCATAGGGGATTTTGACGATCGCCTTATCGATGGCCGGGCAGGTGCCGAGTAACGCCAGCGCCTTCTCGGCTTCCTGCTCAGAGTCCGCGAATGCTGGTGACGCGAAAACGATTGCGGGATCGTCGATCCCGACGTTCGGCACGCTGCGTGACGCGACGATCTGCAGCTCCACCCG
>DASWBF010000603.1:0-9903 GCA_036390735.1 Mycobacterium sp.
GTCTGGTCGACGGCGAACGCGTCGTCGATGTCGAGCACCGGCGGCGGCAGCAACTGGGCGCTGACATCCCACGAGCCGTTGGTGTCCGTCGTCACCGAGAAGGTCGAGCACCAGGCCACTTGGTCGCGGCGCGCGCTCAGCGGCCCGACCCCCCGCGCCAGCATCACCCGCAACGTGATGTCGCCGTGCACGCCTTCCATGGCGGCGATCTGCCTGGGCGCCGCAGGCTGGCACTCGGGCGGCGTGACGCGACCGCCCGGCGGCACGCCGTCGACCAGCGCCAGTGCGCTCTGCGCTGCGCCGGCGTCGAGTGACGTGGCCGGATACTCGGGCGGAAACGCCGACGGCTCGAGCATCAACTCCGGTAACGGGATCGTCGCCAAGTCCCGCGACTCAGAGGCCACGACCGCGGAACCGCCGACCGTTCTGCTGCAACCGGCGACGCACACCAGCACGATCGCCGCTGCCACGAACGTCGGCCGCCTCCTCATCGCGGCCATAGTCTCACCGACGGTGCCGCCGAAGCGTGCGCGACACAGCAACTTCACACGGGATTGATGCAGTCGGGGTGCGAGATCCGGCTAAACGGCGTACATCTCTACTCATGGGTATGGAGTACGACCTCGTCGTCATCGGGTCCGGCCCCGGCGGACAGAAGGCGGCGATCGCCGCGGCGAAGCTGGGCAAGTCCGTCGCGGTGGTCGAACGGGGCCGGATGCTCGGCGGGGTGTGCGTCAACACCGGGACCATCCCGTCCAAGACGCTGCGCGAGGCCGTGCTCTACCTCACCGGCATGAGTCAGCGGGAACTGTACGGCGCCAGCTACCGCGTCAAGGACAAGATCACCCCCGCCGACCTGCTGGCGCGGACCACGCACGTCATCAACAAGGAGCAGGACGTCGTTCGGTCGCAGTTGATGCGCAACCACATCGAGCTCTACAGCGGCCATGGCCGGTTCATCGACGAGCACACCGTGGCGGTCGAGGACGCGATCCGCGGTGACCGCATCACCGTCAGCGGCCGCTACATCGTGATCGCCACCGGCACCAAGCCGGCGCGCCCGGCCGGCGTCGAGTTCGACGAAGACCGGGTGCTGGACTCCGACGGCATTCTCGACCTCAAGATGCTGCCGGCGTCGATGGTGGTGGTCGGCGCCGGCGTGATCGGCATCGAGTACGCGTCGATGTTCGCCGCGCTGGGCACCAAGGTCACGGTCGTCGAGAAACGCGACTCGATGCTGGATTTCTGCGACCCCGAGATCGTCGAGGCGCTGCGCTTTCACCTGCGCGACCTGGCGGTCACGTTCCGGTTCGGCGAGGAGGTGACGGCCGTCGACGTCGGCTCCGCGGGCACCGTCACCACCCTGGCCAGCGGCAAGCAGATCCCCGCCGAAACCGTCATGTACTCCGCCGGACGGCAGGGCTATACCGATCACCTGGACCTGGGCAACGCCGGCCTGGAATCCGACAGCCGCGGCCGCATCTACGTGGACGACCAGTTCCAGACCAAGGTCGACCACATCTACGCGGTCGGCGACGTGATCGGCTTCCCGGCGCTGGCCGCAACCTCGATGGAGCAGGGCCGGCTCGCCGCCTACCACGCGTTCGGCGAACCCTCCGCAGGCATGACCGCACTGCAGCCCATCGGCATCTACTCGATTCCCGAGATTTCCTACGTGGGCGCCACCGAGGTGCAACTGACCAAGGACTCCGTGCCGTACGAGGTCGGGGTGTCGCGCTACCGCGAGCTCGCGCGGGGCCAGATCGCCGGCGACTCGTACGGCATGCTCAAGCTGCTGGTCTCCACCGACGACCTCAAACTGCTGGGTGTGCACATCTTCGGCACCAGCGCCACCGAACTCGTGCACACCGGGCAGGCCGTGATGGGCTGCGGCGGCACCATCGAGTACCTCGTCGACGCGGTCTTCAACTACCCGACGTTCTCGGAGGCGTACAAGGTCGCGGCGCTCGACGTGATGAACAAGATGCGCGCGCTCAACCAATTCCGGGCGTAGTCAGCAGTCGTTCTCGAAGACTTCCGGCCCGGTGTCGGCGGGTCCGCCCGCCTCGGCGCGGTGCAACAGGTCGGCCAGCGGGGCGTCGAACGGCGGCGAGTACGAGACGTTCTCGTCACACCCTCCTCCGTCCAGGCCGCCGATCAGTCCGACGACGGTCGAGTCGGTGCGCCACGGCGCGCCGCTGGTGCCGTCGGCCAATCCGGGGCACTGCAGCGACGGGAACCCGGCGGTAACGGTTTCCGTGACCGCGCGGCAACCGATCGGCACGCCGCCCACGCCCAGCGGGTAGGCGGTCACCGTGACAGCGGTTCCGGCGGCAGGCGCCGTGCCGAGCGTCAGGCCCGGGCCTGTCGCCGATTCGACGGAGCCGCCGTCCGGCCGGGTTACCCGTGCAATCGCGTAGTCGGCGTCGGGATCCTGGTCGGCCACCCAGCGCGGGTCGAGGTAGATCGCGTCGACGGTCCACGCCGGCTCAGCATGGCCGCTGAAGCCGGTCGCGAACGTCGTCGGATACCCCGTCGCCAGGCAGTGCGCCGCCGTGAGGATCAGGTTTCCGATGCTCGAATGCAGCACTGACGCGGTGCACGTGTGCATGTCTGAGGCGCCCAGGAACACGGCGCCGACGACCGGGTCTGCATCGACGGGCGCGGCCGATGCCGGTGGCGACGCCGTGGCGGCTGGATGCGGCGGGGTGCAACCCAGCGGCCAGAAAGCGGCGCTGAGCAGCAGGATCACCAACGCGTGCCGGAAACGCATCACGTCGATCATGCCCCAGGTGAGCGGGGCTGGCTCGGCGTGGAACGCATCCGCGCCCCTGCGGCGTTGAGAAATCAGGGATACCTGCGTTCGCAAATCGCAGTGATCGAGTGGCGGAGGTCACGTCGCCCAGCGACACTAGACGTCACCGGCACTGCGGAAGGAGGCGAGAACCATGGCTGATCACCACGACGAGTACCGGCCCGAACACAGCGGGATGTACGAGCTCGAGTTCCCCGCCCCGCAGTTGTCCTCCCCCGACGGCCGCGGTCCGGTGATGATCCACGCACTGGAAGGCTTCTCCGACGCCGGTCACGCGATCCGGTTGTCGTCGAAGTACCTTCGCGACGCACTCGACACCGAGCTCGTCGCATCGTTTGCGATCGACGAGCTGCTGGACTACCGGTCCCGTCGTCCACTGATGACATTCAAGACGGATCACTTCACGAAGTACGACGAGCCGGAGCTGAGCCTGTACGCGCTGCACGACACCGTCGGCACGCCGTTTCTGCTGCTGGCCGGCATGGAGCCCGACCTGAAGTGGGAGCGGTTCGTCACCGCGGTGCGGCTGCTGGCCGAGCGGCTCGCTGTGCGGCAGACCATCGGCCTGGGCACCATCCCGATGGCCGTTCCGCACACCCGGCCGGTCACGATGACCGCGCACGCCAACAACAAGGAGCTGATCGCGCACCATCAGCCGTGGGTCGGCGAGGTGCAGGTTCCGGGCAGTGCGTCGAACCTGCTGGAGTACCGAATGGCTCAGCACGGCCACGAGGTCGTCGGCTTCACCGTGCATGTTCCGCACTACCTGGCGCAGACCGACTTCCCCGCCGCCGCTGAAGCGCTGCTGGCCGAGGTCGGCAAGATCGGTTCACTGCAGATACCGCTGGCCGCGCTGGCCGAGGCGGCGGCCGAGATCCGGGCGAAGATCGATGAGCAGGTCAACGCCAGCCCCGAGGTGGTGCAGGTGGTGGAGGCGCTGGAGCGCCAATACGACGCATTCGTCGCCGCCCAGGAGAACCGGTCGCTGCTGGCCCGCGGTGAAGACCTGCCCAGTGGCGAGGAACTCGCCGGGGAGTTCCAACGCTTCCTGGCGCAGCAAGCAGGGGACTTCTCGGACGGGTTCCGAGACGGCGACGACAAGAAGTGAGTCGAGGCGGGCCGCCGGCCCGAGGCGGAGGTGGCCCACATGGCGAGGAAAGCCAACCTACGGCCGGTGCGCGACGTGCGGTCCACGCTGCACTTCCGCACCATCCACGGCTACCGCCGCGCGTTCCGGGTCGCCGGCGAGGGGCCCGCGATCCTGCTGATCCACGGCATCGGCGACAACTCGGCGACGTGGGAGGAAGTGCAGGCCAAGCTGGCGCAGCGGTTCACGGTGATTGCACCGGACCTGCTGGGTCACGGAAAGTCCGACAAGCCCCGCGCCGACTACTCGGTGGCCGCCTACGCCAACGGCATGCGGGATCTCCTCGCCGTGCTCGATATCGACCGCGTCACCGTCGTCGGCCACTCGCTGGGCGGCGGCGTCACGATGCAATTCGCCTACCAGTACCCGCAATTGGTGGAACGGATCGTGCTGGTCGGCACCGGCGGGGTCACCAAGGACGTGCACTTCGCGTTGCGGTTGGCGTCGATGCCGATGGGCAGCGAGGCGCTCGCGTTGTTGCGGATGCCGGGTGCGTTGCCGGCGCTGCAGATCCTCGGGCGCGTGGTGGGCACGGTGCTCGGCTCGACGAGGTTCGGGCGCGACCTGCCCGACGTGCTGCGGGTGCTGGCCGAGTTGCCCGAGCCGACGGCCTCGTCAGCGTTCTCGCGGACGCTGCGGGCCGTGGTGGATTGGCGCGGCCAGGTGGTGACGATGCTCGACCGATGTTATTTGACGCAATCCGTTCCCGTGCAACTGATTTGGGGGGAAGACGACTCGGTGATCCCGGTCAGCCACGCGCGGATGGCGCACGCGGCGATGCCCGGATCGCAGCTGGAGATCTTCGAGAAATCGGGCCACTTCCCGTTCCACGACGACCCGGACCGCTTCGTCGAGATCGTCGAGCGGTTCATTGACTCCACGGAACCGTCCAACCACGATCCCGACGTGCTTCGCGCGCTGCTGCGCACCGGGATCAGCGACGAGACGATCTCCGGCTCGGTCGACACACGCGTCGCGGTGCTCGACGCGATGAGTTCCGACGAGCGCAGCGCGACCTGACCTGCGCTTTCCAAGATTTCTCCAAGGACTGCCCTGCAGTCTTCTCTCAACGAACCGCTTCGGCGGCCCGAGAAGCAGACAGTCCTGGAGGAAACGATGTGGAGCCTTATGACATCCAAAGGCCTGCGCGTCGACGGCATTAAGCGCGAACAAGACGCGCGGCGCGCCGTCCACGCGCTCGGCATGTCATCTGTGATCAGCCCCTACTCGTGGCAGGTCGTGGACAACCACGGCGACCGCTTCGTGGTAGAGCTCAGAAGGGCGAGCTGACCGACCCACAAGGCACGTAGAGTCGGGTTGATGGGTACCGACGTGTCAGTGGTGCGCGTGTTCACCGACTCGGAAGGAAACTTCGGAAATCCGCTCGGCGTGGTCGACGCCAGCACGGTCACGCCCGCCGACCGGCAAGCGCTCGCCACCCAATTGGGTTACAGCGAAACGATTTTCGTCGACATGCCGACATCCGGCGCCACCACGGCCCACGCGCGAATCTTCACGCCCACCACGGAGTTGCCCTTCGCCGGCCACCCGACCGTCGGGTTGTCGTGGTGGTTGAAGAGCCGAGGGATTGCGATCCACACGTTGCAGGTGCCCGCTGGCGTGGTCGCCGTCAGTTACGAGGATGACGTGACCACCGTGCGCGCCCGCGCCGACTGGGCGCCGGAGTTCGCGTTGCACGAGCTGGCCTCCCCGGAGGAGGTCGTGGCCACCGACCCGGATGACTACCCCGACGACGTCGCGCACTACATCTGGGCGTGGATCGACGAGCCGGGCGGGCATCTGCGGTCGCGGATGTTCGCCACCGACTTGGGTGTGGCGGAGGACGAGGCCACCGGCGCGGCGGCGGTCCGTATCACCGACATCCTCAGCCGCGATCTCACGATCACCCAAGGCAAGGGCTCCGTCATCCACACCTGGTGGAGCCCGGAAGGCTGGGTGAAAGTGGGCGGTCGCGTCGTCGACGACGGCACCGTGCGCGCCGACTGAGCGCCTACTTCGACGCGGTGACGTTGCGGTGGGCGCGCAGCGCCTCGATCTCGCGTTCGAAATCGGCGGCGGACGTAAACGACCGGTACACCGACGCGAACCGCAGATAGGCGACTTCGTCGAGTTCCCGCAACGGCCCGAGGATGGCCAGTCCGACCTCCTGGCTGGGCACCTCGGGTGACCCGGTGGCCCGCACCGTGTCCTCGACCTGTTGCGCGAGCAGGTTCAGGGCGTCGTCGTCGACCTCGCGTCCTTGACACGCCCGTCGGACGCCGCGGATCACTTTCTCGCGGCTGAACGGTTCGGTGACGCCGCTGCGCTTGACCACCGCGAGCACGGCGGTCTCGACAGTGGTGAACCGGCGGCCACACTCCGGACATGAGCGGCGACGCCGGATCGCTTGGCCCTCATCGGTTTCGCGGGAGTCGACGACCCGGGAGTCGGGATGGCGGCAGAACGGACAGTGCATGACTGCTCCTTCGCCGCGGAGACACTCGGTCGAGTCGAACGCCTCCGAGACTACTCGCGCGTGCCCCGCCAACGTCGCCGCAGGCATCAGCCGACCGGGGCGATCAGCGTCTGCCCGGCATCCAGCGCCGCCGAATCCAGCTCGTTGAGCTCCCTGATCCGCTCGACGACGCCGGCCACCGGTGCGTCCGGCGCCAACCGGGCCGCAAGCCTCTGCAGGTTCTCACCGGGCTGCACCTGCACCACCGCGAGTTGCTCGGGTACGGACGTGGCTGCCGTGTCGGCAGTTCGAGCCTGCGCCAACGCGATCAGCCAGACGGTGATCAGCGCGGCGATTCCAGCCAGAACGATCGTCATCGTGACGCTGACCGGCCGCGGCCGATGGAGGGCACGAGACGTCCTCACCCCGGTGCCGCGATACGCCACCGCGCCGCCACCTGGGCGGACCGCGGCTCTGCGTCGCGGCCGGGTCCGCTCTGTGCTGCGATACGACGGTCTCGGCGTCGGCAGTTCCCAGGTGTCGATGATCGTCATGCGCGTCCCTTCCGCCATCATCTTTCGCTCCTGTGTTCGAATATAGTCGATCATGCGTTCGAAGTACGAACATTTGATCGATGTTTATCAGAGGCCACCGACAGCCGGCCGCGGCGGAGGTCACGAACGCGACACACCTCGAACACATGTTTGAAGATGTCGCCGCCGAGGGTTACATTTGGCCCCATGAGCGACAGCAGCGGCACACCAGACTCCACGCCCAGGGCGGGGCTCACCCAGCGTCAGCGCACGATCTTGGACGTGATCCGCGCGTCGGTCACCACAAGGGGGTATCCGCCGAGCATTCGCGAGATCGGCGACGCCGTCGGGCTCACGTCAACCTCGTCGGTGGCCCATCAACTGCGAACGCTGGAGCGCAAGGGCTATCTGCGCCGCGATCCCAACCGGCCGCGTGCGGTCGACGTCCGCGGGGCCGACGAGGCGGCTGGGCCCACCGTCACCACCGATGTCGCTGGGTCGGACACGCTGCCGGAACCGACGTTCGTGCCGGTGCTCGGACGCATCGCTGCCGGCGGGCCGATCCTCGCCGAAGAGGCGGTCGAAGACGTGTTCCCGCTCCCCCGCGAGCTGGTCGGCGAGGGCTCGCTATTCCTGCTCAAGGTGGTGGGCGAGTCGATGGTCGACGCCGCGATCTGCGACGGCGACTGGGTGGTGGTGCGGCAGCAGAACACCGCCGACAACGGCGACATCGTCGCGGCGATGATCGACGGCGAGGCCACGGTGAAGACGTTCAAGCGCACCGGCAACCAGGTGTGGCTGATGCCCCACAACCCGGCGTTCGATCCGATCCCGGGCAACGAGGCCGCCATTCTCGGCCGTGTTGTGACGGTGATCCGCAAGATCTAGCCCGTAACCCGCGTGTCGGGTGCATTGTGGTGGCATGGGCCCGTTCGGACGTCGGGCGGTTCGACTGATTTCGGTGGCAGCGGTCGGTGCAGTGGTCGTCATCGCGCCGGTGATCGGTGCACCCGGGACTGAGACCCACGTCGCGATATGCCCGCGGGGCATGGTCGACAACCCCGCGGGCTACGGCTGCGTGCCGTACGCGCCCGGAGTCGGCGCGCCGAGTCAGGAAGTCCTCACACGCTGTCACGGCAACTACTACATCTGCGTGTGGCCGTACCCGGTTCCCTAGTTCGCCGAAATTTGCATTCCACGTGGGCTGTTCTCGAAAAAGTCCGCGGCAGTTACAGTTTCGGCGCGAAGAGCTCTAAACGCCTAGCGAGCGACCGATGATCTCCTTCATGATCTCCGTCGTACCGCCGTAGATGGTCTGCACACGCGAGTCCAAATACGCCCGCGCGATCGGGTATTCGCGCATGTAGCCGTAGCCACCGTGCAGCTGCAGGCACCGGTCGATCAAATGCACCTGCTTCTCGGTGGAGTACCACTTGGCCATCGCGGCCTGCTCTGCGGTCAGCTTCTCATCGAGGTGCAGGCGAATGAACTCGTCGACCATGATGCGCACGACGGTGGTTTCTGTCGCCAACTCTGCCAGCACGAAGCGGGTGTTCTGGAAGCTGCCGATCGGCTTGCCAAAAGCCTTGCGCTCCTTGGTGTATTGGAGGGTCTGCTCCAGCACCCCTTCCATCGCAGCGGCCGCCATGATCGCGATCGAGATCCGCTCTTGCGGAAGGTTCTGGATCAGGTAAACGAAGCCCTGGCCTTCCTCGCCGAGCAGGTTCTCGGCCGGCACCTTTACGTCGGTGAACGACAGCTCGGCGGTGTCCTGAGCGTCGAGGCCGATCTTGTCGAGATGGCGGCCGCGTTCGAAGCCCTCCATCCCGCGCTCGACGACAAGCAGCGAGAAGCCCAGTGCGCCCTTCTCCTGATCGGTCTGCGCGACGACGATCACCAGATCGGAGTTGATGCCGTTGGTGATGAACGTCTTCGAGCCGTTGAGCACGTAGTGGTCGCCCTCTTTGACTGCACGCGTCTTGATGCCTTGCAGGTCGCTGCCCGTGCCCGGCTCGGTCATCGCGATCGCGGTGATCAACTCCCCGGTGCAGAACTTCGGCAGCCAGCGCTGCTTCTGCTCCTCGTTGGCCAGCCGCAGCAGATACGGCGCCACGACATCGTTGTGCAGCCCGAAGCCGATTCCGCTGTAGCGGCCCAGGGTGGTCTCTTCGGTGATGATCGTGTTGTACCGGAAGTCCGGATCGCCGCCGCCGCCGTACTCCTCCGGCACGGCCATCCCCAGAAAGCCCTGCTTGCCGGCCTCCAGCCAGACGCCGCGGTCGACGATCTTGTCGCTCTCCCACTGCTCGTGATGCGGCGCGACGTGGCGCTCCAAGAACGCCCGGTACGACTCGCGGAACAGCTCGTGCTCCGGCTCGAACAGCGTGCGCTCGTACTTGACGGCATTACCCATTTGTGCTCCTCACGTGCGCGCCCCCATCGCGGACCTCCGGTATCAGGAACTTGCCGCCCAAGATATACCAACCGGATGGTTGGTTTGCCGCGGGTCGCGGGCCTAAAGTCGGCGTCGTGGCCGAAACCATCCGTGTCCAGGAGCGCGGCCGGATCATCGAGTTCAGCTTCGACGACCTGATGCGCTACCACGGCCCGGGCTCGCCCGGCGGCGTCGCCAACGCATTCAAGGTGTTGCAGCGCGCGTTCGCGGTGTTGTCGCCCGACGAGCCACCGCACCGACGATCCGTTATGGTGCGCACCGCGTTCCGTGGCCCGGGAGCACGTGATGGCGTCGAGGCGGTGACGCGGGCGGTCACCGACGGCCGCTACATCGTCGACCCGGCGCTCACCCGCCCCGATCTCGGCCGGCTGCGGGAAAGCTTTGTGTTCGAAGTCAGGATCGCCGATCGTTCAGTTACCCTGCTGCTGCGCGACGGCTTCGTCACCGAGGAGTTCATCGACCTCGCGCAGAAAGACGACCGCACCGACGAAGATGAGT
>DASWBF010000604.1:0-11641 GCA_036390735.1 Mycobacterium sp.
CTCAAAGATGAGATCGATGACGATGTAACCGCTCTACGAGCTCGGCGCATCGTGGAGAACGCTGCGCAGGATTGGGCCGCGGGCGGCCGCGACAGGGGCGCGCTACTACGGGGCCGCCAGCTCACTAAGCTGTCCGTCGACATCGGTGCGGCCCGAAAGGTGCGTCGCGGCCGTCGTACCGTCCACAGTGGCACGGACGCAAACCGATTGAGCACCTCGAGTCGATTGTTTCACCGACGCCGGCTCGCCACGCGGGTGTGCCTCAACGACATCGGGCATGAATTTCTGCACCGCAGCATCCAGGCCAATCGTGCACGTCGAGCGCGAGCGATTGTTGCCGTCGTCGGGGTGAGTGCGCTTCTCTTCGGCTCCCTACCGGTCGCTGTCTGGCGGCAGAGAGAAGCCGAAATGGCCCGAGAGGCCAGCGTTCTGCAAGCCGATGCGACAGCGATGTTGGCGCAGACTCGTCCGGGTGGCGACCTCGAAGCATTTCAGAAGCTCATAGCTGCGAACGCCCTTGTTGCGAACGCC
Source organism: Mycobacterium sp. (assembly GCA_036390735.1). Taxonomy (GTDB): domain Bacteria; phylum Actinomycetota; class Actinomycetes; order Mycobacteriales; family Mycobacteriaceae; genus Mycobacterium. Next base: position 532 of record DASWBF010000604.1, read on the forward strand.
GACCCGGGTTGGCTACTCGACGCACTGATTAGCCGAGCGTCAACGAGCAAGATCGCCGAATTCGGCACGACGCCAACGAGTGTGGCATTCAGCGCTGACGGAAAGCGCATGGCAACGGTCAGCGACCGTGGCGCCGTTCAGGTGTGGAATGCCGAGACCGGTCAACCCATCGGCCACCCGTTGTCCGGCGGGACCGGCGGTGTGGCGTTGAGCCCCGACGGGCGCAAGGTCGCCACTACCGGTGCAAACTATTCGCTGCTGTTGTGGGACGCGGATACCGGACTGCCGATCGGCGGTCCGCTCACTGGTCCCACCAATCTCGTGACGGCGCTGGCGTTCAGCCCCGACGGGCAGCGCATCGCGAGCGCCGACGGAGACCGTACGGTCAGGATCTGGAACGCCGACAATGGAGACCCGGTTGGCCCGCAATTGACCGACCTCGAGAACGTTGTCACCACTTTGGCTTTCAGCCCCGTCACTCACCGTCTCGCGATCGGCGACGTTCTCGGTAACGTCAGCTTGCTGGATGCCTACAGTGGCGCGCTGCTGAGCACGCAGCAACCCCGGAACGCTGACAAAACCTATGTCTCCAGCCTGGCGTTCAGCCGCGACGGAACCCACCTGGTTTCCGGCGACGGCAGCGGCACGATGGTGCTGCGCAGCGGCGAGACCGCGGAACCGGTCGGGTCCCCGCTTGAGGGCCACACCGGCGCGGTGACCGGTGTGGCGTTCACCCCGGACGGACGCCTGTTCGCAAGTGCCAGCGCTGATCAGACGGTACGGGTACGGAACTCCGCCACTGGTGAGACCGTCGGCGCCCCACTCACCGGACACGCGGACGGTGTCCTCGGTGTCGAGTTCACTACGAACGATCGCTTGGTCACCGCAAGCAAGGATGCAACGGTGCGGTTCTGGAATGTCGATGGGTTGGAACCTAAACGGATCGGCGGTGGAACTGGTGAAAGGGTCTTGCTCTCAAGTCCGGACGGGCACCGCGTTGTAACCACGACGAGCGACGCCGACGGCTTCGATTTTGATTGGAAGACCGTGCGGCTGTGGAACGCCGATACGGCTCAAGTCATCGAATCGTCGCTCGGCGATCAACCGGGCCGCATGGGCGACCTGGCATTCAGCCAAGACGGCCATCGCCTGGCCACTGTGACTTTGAATCCGCCCGCCATGCGCGTCTGGGACACCGAGTCGGGCAAGCCGGTCGGCATCCAGTTGCCGACGGACGAGACCATCCTGAACTGGTCATTGAGCCCCGACGGCCGTCGCGTCGCCATCGATTCCGGCAGCGCGGTGGGGGTGTGGAATGTGGACAATGGCCGCTTGCTCCGACCCTTAGATCGCCCGCCGAACGTCACAGCACTCAGTCTCAGCCCCGATGGGCGTTCGCTGGCCACCGGCGATGCCACCGGACGCCTCACGCTGTGGAACGCGGATACCGGGAAATCGATGGGGCCGCCCGTGGCGGCTCACGTAGGCGCGGTCAGCAGTCTGGCTTTCAGCGATGACGGAACCTTATTGGCCAGCGGCGGCTCCGATGGCACCGTGCGACTCTGGAATCCCCAAACCGGCGATCCCGTCCGCGCCACGCTTACCGGTCACAAAGGGATGGTCTCCAGTCTCGCATTCAGTCCCGGCCGGCACCTCCTCGCCAGCGGCGGCGACGACAAGACCGTGCGGCTGTGGAACGTCGACACCGGTTTGCCGCTCGCGGCTCCCATTAGCCACCAAGAGCATGTGCTCGACCTCACGTTCAGTAGCGATGGCCGGCACCTGCTGTCTGCCAGCGAGCATGGCTTGCGCGAATGGCCCATCGTAGCCACATCGGAGATGCTGTGCGACAAACTGACTGCCAATATGACCCATGAGCAGTGGCGGATGTGGATTTCCCCGGACCTGCCTTACAAGAAGTTGTGCCCCAATTTGCCCGGGCCAACCTCGTAAAGGAAATATCCGATTTACAGCCCGGCGGTGGCCGTACCCTCCCGGAAGATAGACATCAACATCGCTATGACCGGTGTGTGCCTGCGCGATGCGCTCGATCTCGATGACGGCATCGCCGTCTGTGCCAACTGCCAATGGCTGAACACCAAGCGCGAATCACGCCGCGGGCACGGCGGCAATCGCCGGCTCGGCGAAGTAGGCGACGATCGCCTCGCCGACGGCGCGCCCCGATGCCGGCTGCTGGCCCGTGATCAGGCGGCCGTCCACCACGACGTGCTCCGTGAAGGGTGGTGCGGCGGCAGTGTATGTGGCGCCGCGCAGGGGGAATGCGTCCTCGAGGAGGACCGGCGCCATCGCGCGCTGGCCTAGCTTGTCCTCCTCGGCGTTTGAGAACCCGGTGACGCGCCGGCCCGCGACCAGGTACTGCCCATCGGGAAGCCTCGCCTCGAGGAGCGCCGCCGTGCCGTGGCACACCGCGCTGACCAGCTTGCCGGCGTCGTACGCGGCGCTCGCTGCGCCGTAGACGCGCTGGTCGTTGACGAACTGGAACAGCGCGGCGTTCCCGCCGACGAAGAACACCACGTCGTAGTCGGCCACGTTCACGTTCGAAAGCGGCAGCGTGTCGCGGAACGAGTAGCGCTGCTGCACGGTGCCGTCGGCCTGCGGCACCGCGTCGACCTGGATGAGGTCGCGCGTCTGGGGATCGGAGAGGAAGCGCTCGTTGCTCGTATCCCCGGAGTCCGTAACGCGGCCGTCGGTGCGGAGCCAGTCATCTATGTTCAGCTTGACGCTGAAGCCGTCGATCGCCGACGGCCCGCCGCTGGGGCTCGCCAGATCGATAGTGAACTGCGGCGCGACAGCGTCACGCAGCACCCAGTACGGCTCCGTGACCTCGCTGAGCCAGACACCCGAGGGGCCGCCGTCCGGCACGGGGATGTCGCTGATGTTCGAGACCACGAACAGCGCGCGCTTGACGGACGCGGCTCGCGCCGATGGCACGCTGGAATCGGTGGTGAACGCCCCGAGGGCGCCGGCGGACAGCACGAGCAAGGTCGCGAGCGACAAGACCAACTTCGATATCTTCACGGGAACCTCCGTCGGCGGGTCGCGCCGGCCCAGGCGATCACCGAGCGCCGTCATGAACAACGAGACTAGCGGCCCAAGGCGTGGTCAGAAGCCATTCTCAGCGGTATTGCAGCTTTTCCACGGGCCCTCGATCGCCGCGGAAAGGCCCCGCGAGGGGGTCAGCTCGTGCTCAAGTGGATCGCACCGGCGTGTGCGGTCTGGTTACCACTCGGGGCGGCGGCCGTCGTCAGGGAGTGATGGTGGTCTGCGGGTCGATGACGTTGGTGGTGGCCTCCATGACAGTACCCAGTTCGTCCGCGAGAGCGTCGGCAGTCATCTGGAGTACGTACAGGCCGTCCTGACCGGGGATCACCACCGTCTTCCGCCCGATCACGCGCTTGTTGCCGTCTTTCATGTAGTTGCCGGACAGCGAGTAGGCGTCGAAGCCACTCATGGTGCTCCTGTTCCCGTTGGTCAACGGCTCGAAGCCGGGCAGATTCCTCAACTCGCCCGGCGCATATTCGAGGACCTGCGCAGGGTCAACGTTGCCGGTGAGCTTGAAGACCATCGCGGTGATGCGCGGGGGGTCGTCCGGCACCTGTGGCTGGTCGTAAACCATCGCCTGGTAGGCCCAGTCTGGTGTGCTGGGGCCGGAGTCTGACCACCCCGGCGGGATCGGCAAGTTGATGGTGGGAGAGCCGGGATCGCCGCGGTGGATCGGCGTCTCGACGATCTGGTTCTCGTTGATGTAGTCCTGGATCGTCTTGTTGGGGCCGGCAGCCTCGGCTGATGTGGTCGGCGCGGCATTGGATGTCGTCGTGGTGATCGACGTCGACGTGGGCGTCTGCGCCTCGGTCTTGGGGTCGGAGCCGCAGCCAACGAGCGCGAGGGTCAGAGCGACAGTGGTGATGCCCACAGTGGTGACTGCCGTCAGTTTCTTCATGGGGTTTGGTGCCTCCTGTCGTCCGGGGTCTATGGCGCAGCCTACGGCGGCAGACTGGTGACGGAAGCCAAATCCCCGCGGAGCGTAGCAGTGTCCGATTTGAAGCTGATCGGAATTTCCGGCACTTCTCGCGGACGCGCGGGGGCCAGCGGGCTAGTTGGGATGGCAGAGGTAGGAGCCTGCCACCGCGGCCGTACCGCACCAGCGCGGCGCACTGACGCGTTTGCCAACGCGGCCATGCCCATCTGCCGGTGCATGCGTCATTGCTCGACCAGGTCGAGATCTACTTCTCGGTGATACAGACAACAAAGCGCCGACAGTGCATCCAGCTACGCGACACGCCGTGGCGGCGTCGCCAGATTCACACTCGACGCTGTGCCCGACCAGAAAACCGCTGGTGGCCGACCACTAGACTGGGGCAAGAACCAGTGGAGGAGAGGCCGTAGTGGACAGCGCTGCTCAGACCGGAACCGCGCGGGTCAAGCGCGGCATGGCCGAGATGCTCAAGGGCGGCGTGATCATGGACGTCGTCACCCCCGAGCAGGCCCGCATCGCCGAAGGCGCCGGCGCAGTCGCCGTGATGGCGCTGGAACGCGTGCCCGCCGACATCCGTGCGCAGGGCGGCGTGGCACGGATGAGTGACCCCGACCTCATCGACGGCATCATGAACGCCGTCACGATCCCGGTGATGGCCAAGGCCCGCATCGGCCACTTCGTCGAGGCCCAGATCCTGCAGAGCATGGGCGTGGACTACATCGACGAGTCCGAGGTGCTGACCCCCGCCGACTACACCCATCACATCGACAAGTGGAAGTTCACCGTGCCGTTCGTGTGCGGGGCCACCAACCTCGGCGAGGCGCTGCGGCGGATCACCGAAGGGGCCGCGATGATCCGCTCCAAGGGTGAGGCGGGCACCGGTGACGTGTCCAACGCGACCACGCACATGCGGGCGATCACCGGCGAGATCCGCAGGCTGGGCTCGCTGTCCGACGACGAACTCTACGTCGCGGCCAAGGACCTGCAGGCGCCCCACGAACTGGTCGTCGAGGTGGCCCGGGCAGGCAAGCTGCCGGTGACGCTGTTCACCGCCGGCGGCATCGCGACCCCGGCCGACGCGGCGATGATGATGCAACTCGGAGCCGAGGGCGTATTCGTCGGCTCCGGGATCTTCAAGTCCGACGCGCCGCAGCATCGCGCCGCCGCGATCGTCAAGGCGACAACGTTCTACGACGATCCCGATGTGCTGGCCAAGGTGTCGCGCGGCCTGGGGCAGGCGATGGTCGGGATCAACGTGGAGGACATCGCGGTCCCGCATCGGCTCGCCGAGCGCGGCTGGTAATCCTTACGCATGTCGATCGAAGAGATCCTTGATCTCGAGCAACTCGAGGTCGACATCTACCGCGGCCACGTGTTCAGTGCCGAATCGAACGACTGGCAGCGCACGTTCGGCGGTCATGTCGCGGGGCAGTCGTTGGTCTCCGCCGTGCGCACCGTCGACCCGCGCTATCTCGTGCACTCTCTGCATGGCTACTTCCTGCGGCCCGGAGATGCCAAGGCGCCCACCGTGTTTCTCGTCGAACGCCTCCGCGACGGCGGCTCATTCTGCACCCGGCGGGTGAACGCCATTCAGCACGGCCAGACGATCTTTTCCATGTCGGCGTCCTTTCAGACCGACCAGAGCGGTATCGAACACCAGGACGCGATGCCCACGGCGCCGCCACCCGACAACCTGCCGGGGCTGAGATCGATCAAGGCGTTCGACGAAGCCGGCTTCCGGCAGTTCGACGAATGGGACGTCTGCGTCGTCCCGACGGATCAGCTGGAACGCACCCCGGGCAAGGCCTCCCAACAGCGGGTGTGGTTCCGGCACCGCGACCCGCTGCCGAACGACCCGGTGCTGCACATCTGCGCGCTGGCCTACATGAGCGATCTGACGCTGCTGGGCTCGGCGCAGGTGCATCACGAGGAGGAGCGCAAGCACCTGCAGATCGCGTCGCTCGATCACGCGATGTGGTTCATGCGCCCGTTCCGGGCCGACGAGTGGCTGCTGTATGACCAGTCCTCGCCGTCTGCATCGGGCGGTCGCTCGTTGACGCAGGGCAAGATCTTCAACCAGTACGGCGAGATGGTGGCGGCGGTGATGCAGGAGGGGCTGACCCGCTACAAGCGCGACTTTTCGCCGCCACCCAGGTGAACGGGCCGCACGTGGGCGTCCTTGCCCTGCAAGGGGATACCCGCGAACATCTGGCGGCGTTGCGTGAGGCGGGGGCGGAGGCGACGACGGTGCGCCGCCGAGCCGAGCTCGACGCCGTCGACGCGCTGGTGATTCCCGGCGGCGAATCCACCACGATGAGCCACCTGCTGGCCGAGTTCGAGTTGCTCGAGCCGCTGCGCGGGCGGCTGGCCGACGGCCTGCCGGTGTACGGGTCCTGCGCGGGGATGATCCTGCTGGCCACCGACATCGTCGATGCCGGCGCGGACGGCCGCCGCGCCGTGCCGTTGCGTGGCATCGACATGACGGTGCGCCGCAACGCTTTTGGGCGCCAGGTCGACTCGTTCGAGGAGGACATCCCGTTCGCGGGCCTCGACGGGCCGGTGCACGCGGTGTTCATCCGCGCGCCGTGGGTTGAGCGCGTGGGGCCCGGTGTGCAGGTGCTGGCTTCTGCAGCGGGTCACCCGGTGGCGGTTCGGCAGGGCCGCATGCTGGCCACTGCGTTTCATCCGGAGATCACCGGCGACCGGCGCGTGCACCGGCTGTTCGTCGACATACTCGGGGGCAGGGCCTGAAGCCGCGCAGGGACGGGCTGAATTCCCTATCAACCAGAAGGAGACACCGCGAATGAAGACACCCCCGGTTGTATCGGCGGAAGCGTGGGAGGCTGCCCGCCAGGAACTACTGGTCAAGGAAAAGGAATTGACCCGTGCGCGTGACGCGCTTGCCGCCCAGCGTCGACGGATGCCATGGCTGGCCGTGGAGAAGGAGTACGTGTTCGACGGGCCGGAGGGAAAGGCGACTCTGGTGGACCTCTTCGCGGGCCGGCGTCAGCTGATCGTCTATCGCGCGTTCTTTGATCCCCACGTGCACGGCTGGCCGGACCACGCTTGCGTCGGCTGCTCGATGGTGGCCGACCATGTCGGTAACCTCGCCCACCTGAACGCCCGCGACACCACTCTGGTGTTCGCGTCGCGCGGGCCGCAAGCTGACATCGCGCGCCTGAAGGCCCGCATGGGCTGGCAGATACCGTGGTACACCATCACAGACGACTTCGACACGGACTTCGGAGTGGACGAATGGCACGGCACAAACGCATTCATTCGTGACGGCGACAAGGTGTTTCGCACCTACTTCATTAACAACCGTGGAGATGAGGTGATGGGTAGCACCTGGAGCTACCTCGACATGACGGCGCTTGGGCGTCAGGAAGAGTGGGAGGATTCACCGGAGGGCTATCCGCAAAGTCCGCCCTACGAATGGTGGCGCTGGCACGACGGATACGGCAAGGGCTAGCCATGCAAGCGTTTTCCGGAATGTCCGACACGGAGGCCAAAGAGTTCAGCGATCGATGGCTGCCTGCCTGGACTGGGAACGAACCCGAGCGCCTCGTCGCCTTCTATGCCGACGATGCCTTCTACAGTGATCCGGCAGTACCGGGTGGCGTGCGGGGCCGAGCCGAGATCCTCGCGTACTTTCGGCGACTCCTGGCCCGCTACCCGGACTGGGTTTGGACGAACACCCGGGTGCGACCGCTCAGCGGTGGGTTCTTGAACCACTGGCATGCAACGATTCCGGACGGTGAGCGGGTGGTCGAGTGCGACGGCGTATGCACGGTGATCGTTGAGGACGGGCTGATCCGCCGTAACGAGGTCTTCTTCGACCGGACGCCGATCATGTTGGGACACGACAAGAGATCAGGCTAAGTGAGCACCGGCAGCAACAGCCGTGACGACGACGCCACGGTGTTCAGGCTGCTGGTGCCGACGCTGGCGTGCCGGAAGTTCATGATCGCCGGCGTCGACGGGTCCTGGTCGTCGCTGGTCAGCACCAGCCGCAGGCGGTGGCCGGCCCCAAACCGACGGGCGTTGGGCACCAACGGGATTCGGTACTCGACGTCCTCACCGATCGGTACCGCCTGCGCGTTGCGGCACGGCAGCACGGGCGCGCCCGGCCGACTGGCGGCCTCGTCGACCTCACGCAGGCTGGCGCGGAGCCAGCCCGCGGTGATGGGCTCGGATTGCCCGTCGGGTGCCACGTCCAGCAGTGTGACGATCCACGCCGTGTCGATCGCCGTCGCCGAGGCAACCAGCCGCAGTTCGATGTCGCCGACCATGTCGAGCGCCTGGTCCAGCGGCGCGCTGGTCCACGTCAGCGTCGATGAAGGGTCGATCCGGCTGGGCTTGGCCCGGTTCAGGCCCGCGCCCAGCACCATGAACTTCCGGCGACCGGATGCACCCTCGTCGTCGGCCAGTGTGCCGTCGGCGCGCAGCGCCAACTCGCGATGTACCGATCCGGCCGGTGGCCACGCGTCGGCGGTGCGCCACTCGGCCGCGCCCGGCAAGAAGTAGCGGATCGGCGGCCCGTCGAGAATCCCGGTGTCCCTGTTCTTCAGCCAGTGGTCGAACCAGGCCAGGGCCTCGGTGTGCAGGCTCTCCCACGGCCAGGTCAGGCCGAACTGTCCGAGCATCCCCATGCGCGTATTCGGGCTGTCCGCCAAGGCTTTCCACGCCGCGAACGTCGACGGCAGATGCAGCGGCACGTTCTCCCAGTCACACCCCAGGTACACCGGGATGTCGATCGCCTCGAGCATCGGCAACACATCGCGCTGATCCCAGAACTCGTCCCGCGTCGGGTGTTTGACCGCGACGTCCAGCCACAACTCGTCCCAGGGATGCGGGTCGTGCGGCAGCTTGAGCAGCGCGCGCATCATCGTGACCGCGGCCTCGCCGTTCATCGTGGCGAACTTGCGGTGCAGGCGCGGCGTGTTCAGGATTCGGCGGACCACTGAGACGAACGCGCTGCGCCACAGCTTGTCGCTGCGCTCGGACGCCAGTCCGATCATCGACAAGAACGGCGTGACGAACGACGCGTTCATCAGCCCGTGGTGTATCGCCCCCTCGTACAGGTCCGCAGTGACGGCCACCGGGAAGATCGCCTTCAGGTGCGGCGGCCGCTCGACTGCCGCTTCGAGCTGCGTCATCGCGAAGTAGCTGATCCCGATCATCCCGACGTTGCCGTCACACCACGGCTGCGCGGCCGCCCACTCGACGAGGTCGTGCATGTCGCGGCGCTCCTGGGCGTCGAAGAAGCCGAAGGTGCCATCCGAGCCGCCGGTGCCGCGCACGTTGGCGATGACGTGGACGTAGCCGCGCGGCACCCAGAACGCGGTGACGCCGGCTTCGATCAAACCGGCCGGCGCGCCGAGGTCCTGAATCTGGCGGGGATACGGCGAGGCCGCGATCAGCGCGGGGTAACGTCCGTCGGCGTCGGGGCGGTGCACGTCGGCCAACAGCCTGGCGCCGTCGCGCATCGGGATCGCCACGTTGTCGTCGCGCCGCACCCCGTGCTGCGGCTTGCTGAGATTGCGGTAGTCGCGTCCGGTGGTCTGCGGGCCGTTCAGACTGATGATCTGCACCCTTTCGTCCTACACGTGAGGTAATCGATGACGATGATCGAGGTGGAGCCGCAGCCGCGCATCGACACACTGGTGCGCCTTCCCGGCGGCGGCGAGGCCCGCCGCACCGAATACGTCGGCACGGCGTGGTTCGACGGTAAGCCCATGGTGTCAGGGCTTATGCTTCGCCGCTCCCCGAGCGCGCCGAAGGGAATCAGGATGCCGAACCTCCAGGCGTCGTTCTTCGTCCCCGACAGCCTGCCGTACTCGCGGGCCGCGCTCGGCGACTCGAAGCTCAGCGTCTCGGTGCTTCTGCAGGGTTCCGGCGAGACGGGTGCGATCACCGGAGCCGCCGCAGTGTTCACCGACGACCCGTCGGGCGCGCCGACGTGGATCCAGGTGCACGTGCAGGGCCACCTGGGCTGGCCCGCTGGCGTCGGGTACCGGATCGTCGCGCTGACGCCGCCGGATGCGGTGCCGTAGCCCGGCATAACCGTCCACGTAGACTCGTTGACCGGACTTTGCAGTTGAGAAACGAGGTAGTACCTGCATGAGCGGCCACTCCAAATGGGCCACGACGAAGCACAAGAAGGCTGTCGTCGACGCGCGCCGCGGCAAGATGTTCGCCCGGCTGATCAAGAACATCGAGGTGGCCGCGAGGGTCGGCGGAGGCGACCCGGCGGGCAACCCGACGCTGTATGACGCGATCCAGAAGGCCAAAAAGAGCTCGGTGCCCAACGAGAACATCGAGCGGGCCCGCAAGCGCGGGGCCGGCGAGGAGGCCGGCGGTGCGGACTGGCAGAACATCACCTACGAGGGCTACGGGCCCAACGGCGTCGCGGTGCTGATCGAGTGCCTGACCGACAACCGCAACCGCGCGGCCGGCGAGGTCCGCGTGGCGGTGACCCGCAACGGCGGCAGCATGGCCGACCCTGGATCGGTGTCGTACCTCTTCTCCCGCAAGGGCGTGGTGACGCTGGACAAGGACGGGCTGACCGAGGATGACGTGCTGGCCGCGGTGCTCGATGCGGGCGCCGAAGACGTCGCCGACCTCGGCGACAGCTTCGAGGTGATCACCGAGCCGACCGACCTCGTCGCGGTGCGCACCGCGCTGCAGGACGCCGGCATCGACTACGAGTCCGCCGAGGCGGGGTTCCAGCCGTCGGTCACTGTGCCGCTGGACGCCGACGGCGCGCGCAAGCTGATGAAGCTCGTCGACGCGCTCGAGGACAGCGACGACGTGCAGGACGTCTACACCAACGCCGACATTCCCGACGAGGTGATGGCCGAGCTCGACGAGGAGTAGGTCGCCGTTTTCGGCGAAACCGGTGTTTCGCACGCCTGCACTCGAGTCATCGTTCTACTCCTGGATGCAACGTCACTGGAACTCCTGAGTAGCGCGTCATGCCGGTCACCAGGTCGATGTCGTCCTTCGACGTGAGCAGGTTGACGTTGGCCTCAGCGTGGCCGTGCGGCACCGACACCGCACCCCGCCTTATCGACGGCTCCACCTTCGCGATCCCGGTCAGCTCGCCGTGCT
>DASWBF010000605.1:0-2879 GCA_036390735.1 Mycobacterium sp.
CGCGCCCGGGTGACCGACAAGCGGTCCGAGAACCTCAACGGCGCCACGCGATACCTTGTGGACTTGGATGTCGACGTGTGCAACCAACGGGGCGAACTGTGCTGCCCCGCGAAAGTGACGTTGGAAATGATCAGCTGGGTGCCACACACGCCCCATCAGCACCTTGGGCACTAGCTGCGGGTAGGTCGATGCCGGGCTTCCGTCATCAATTGATGACGCGACTCAGACATGACCATGACTCGAAGAGAGCCAAGGCCGGTCATGCTAAGGGCGGAAGCTCGCCGGCGCTGACCGTCGACTGCAACTCGACGTATTCCGACAACCCTTCCGCGCCGAACTCGCGTCCGATGCCGGACTGCTTGAATCCGCCGAACGGACAACTGGTGTCGAGCGTGGACATGTTGATGCCGTAGGTGCCGGTGCGGATCTGCTCGGCGATCTCAAGGCCGTGCGCGGTGTCGGCGGTCCACACGGACCCCGCGAGCCCGTAGTCGCTGTCGTTGGCGATCTGCACCGCGTCACGCTCGTCGGAGTACGTCAGCACGGTCACCACGGGACCGAAGATCTCTTCGCGGGCAATGCGCATCTCGTTGGTCGCGCTGGTGAACAACGTGGGACGGACGTACCAGCCGCGGTCGTACGGTGTGTCGGTGCCGCCGACGACGATGCGCGCGCCTTCGTCGAGCCCGGCCTGGATGTAGCCCTGCACCCGGTGCTGCTGGCGTTGCGCGACAAGGGGTCCGATGTCGGTGGCGTCGTCGGCGGGGTCGCCGACCTGAAGGCTCGACATCATCTCGGCCAGAGCGTCGACGACCTCGTCATGGCGACGCTCGCTGACCAGTACCCGGGTCTGGGCGACGCACGCCTGTCCGTTGTTCATCAGGCTGGCGGTCTTGAGGCCCTTGACGGTGTGGTCGAGGTCGGCGTCGTCGAGAATGATCGCCGCCGACTTGCCGCCGAGTTCGAGGCTGACCCGCTTGAGCTGTTCTCCGCACAGCGCGGCGATCCTGCGGCCGGTGGCCGAGGAACCGGTGAACGAGATCTTGTCCACGCCGGGGTGTCGGACCAGGTTCTCACCAGTTTCTCGGCCGCCGGGGATGATCGACACCACGCCTTCGGGTAGGTCGATCTGTTCGAGCATCTCGGCGAGCCACAGCGCATCGAGCGGTGTTTCGGGTGCCGGCTTGACGACCACCGTGCAACCGGCGATCAGCGCCGGGATCAGCTTGGGCATGATCAGGAATTGCGGCACGTTCCACGGCACGATCGCGCCGACGACGCCGACGGGGGCGCGGCGCACATGGACCTCGCCGAACAAGCCCTGGCGCCGCTCCGCCCACCGCAACTCGCGCGCGCTCGCCATGGCAAGGTGCATCTGCGCCAGCGCCCCGGTCGCCTGGCCGAGCCGACTGAAGCTGCGGGTAGTGCCCATCTCCGCGGTGATGAGGTCGGCCATCTCGTCGGTGTGAGTCGAGTAGACCGTGGTGAGCTTGTCGATCTTGTCCATCCGCTCGCCGTGAGATACGCGGGGCCACGGGCCGTTGTCGAAGGCATCCCGGGCGGCGGTGACGGCCTTGTCGACGTCGGTGGCGGTCGCCTCCGGAGCCTCGCCGATCGGCTGTTCGGTGTGGGGGAAATCACCGTGATCTTCTGACCGCTGGACGGTGGCTGCCAGCGGCTGCCGATGAAAAGCTGTTCGTACTCAAGGGATTTCATGCCAGTCACCGCCCTGTCACCCCGGTTTGAGGTCGCTATTGCTGCTAACATAGCAAAATGGGCGATGACCAGGATCACTGGCGTCGTTATCCGTTCGAGCTGGTGCCGGGCGACCCGCAGTTCCGCTTCCCGGCCGCCGAGGCGGAGCACGCCGACTACGAGTCGGACACTTGGTTTCTGGCCGGAGAGCTGACGGGGGACAGTGGCCGGAAGTTCGCGTTCCTGACGATCTTCAACAAGAACCGTCCCGGCCACACCGTGGTCGCCGACTTCTACACGTTCGCGCTGTTCGACCTCGACAACGGCACCTACGGCACGTACACCGACTACGACATGCCGCCCGCCAATCTCGGCGCTGCACCCAAACTGTCCACCGCGCAGGGCCATCTCGACATGACCTACGAAAGCAGCGCCGGCGCAGCGGTGTGGCGAACGTGCCGCGACGAGCAAGACCGACTGCTGCCCTACACCTACGACGTCGCACTCGTCGGCGCCGATGCGGCCGGCCAACCGATGACGTTGCGTCTGCATGTCACACCCACGCGTGCCCCGGTGCCACTCGGCGCGTCGACCTACAACGGAAAGATCGCCTGCTTCGGGCAGGACGACACGTACTCCTACTTCCAGACCGGCATGACGATGACCGGAACCCTGCAGTGGGGTTCCGTGGAGGAAGCTGTCTCGGGCAGCGCTGGTCACGTCGACCGCCAGTGGTTTCCGCGGTATGCCGGCGGTGGGGGCACCGGCGGAGATCCGCGCGCACGCGCACACGAGTGGCGCACGATCAACCTCGACAACGGTCTGGACCTGAGCATCTGGCGGCAGTTCGACCGGACTAACCACAATGCGCTGCAACCGTTTTCCGGTGCGACGACGAGTTCGGACAATGCCGAACCACAGTGCGCCGAGGACATCGAGGTCGATGTCACCAGCTACGTCCGCTGGCCGGAATCGGTTCGCACCCTGGTGCCGCCGTTGGCCGCGGTGCGGTACATGCCGGACCGGCATCGGATCACGTCACAACAGCTCGACTTCGACCTGACCGGAGAGCCGTTGGTGGCCGCCCCGGCACACGCGCTGCCGATCGAATACATGGAAGGTCCGTACTGGTATCACGGGACGCTGGGCGGAAAGCCGGTGAGTGGGTTTGCGTTCTACGAGCG
>DASWBF010000606.1:0-2910 GCA_036390735.1 Mycobacterium sp.
GTTGCAGCGCGCCGAGCGCGTTTTGAACCTCCTGCAACGCCGCAGCCTTCTGCGCCGCCAACTGCAGCGGCACCCCGGGTGGCACCGCGGCCGGGACCGGTGTGGCCGCCGGCGGCTGCGCGGTGGGATTGCCGTCGGGCGGAACGACTGCGGGGACCGGCGTGGACGGCGGCGCCGCGGACGGCGTGCCTTCCGGCGCGGGCGCCGGGCCCGTCGCGGTCGCGCCCGCGCCCGGGCCGAACAGCTGCTCCAGAGCGTCTCGCACCGTCGGCCCGAAGCTGACCCGGTCGTTGTACATCATCGCGACGCGAATGAGCCTCGGGTACGACGACGCCGCGTCGCTGGTGCCCGGTGAGGCGTACACAGGTTCGACGTAGAGCAAGCCGGCCTGCCCGATCGGCAGCGTCAGCAGATTGCCCCACCGGATCCGGTTCTGGTTGTCCCGACCGATCACACCCAGGTATTGCGACACCGCGGTGTCGGTGGTGATCGCGTTGTTGGCCAGCTTGGGCCCATTGACCTGACCTGGAATCGTCAGCACCGTGAGCTTGCCGTACGTATCAGGATCCGAACTGGCGCTGATGTAGGCAGCCAAGAAGTCGCGCTTGAACCGGTTCATCGCACTCGTCAACTGAAACGATGACGAACTGTCGTTGCGCGCAAGGTCTTTGGCGACGATGTAGTACGGCGGTTGATAGCTGCTTGCCGTCGGGTTCGGGTCGAGCGGGACATCCCAGAAATCTGACGCGTTGAAGAAGGGCACCGGCTCGTTCACGTGGTACTTGCCCAGCAGCATGCGCTGCACCTTGAACAAGTCCTCCGGATAACGCAGATGCGCCTGCAAGTCGGCCGAAATCTCGCTTTTCGGCTTCACGGTTCCGGGGAACACCGCCATCCACGCCTTCAGCACCGGGTCGTTCTCGTCCTGCGCGTACAGCGTCACGGTGCCGTCGTAGGCGTCCACGGTCGCCTTCACGGAGTTGCGGATATACGACACCTGCTTGTCTGGCGCCAAGCGGTTCACCGCCACTTCCGTGGAATCGGCGGTCGCCGACGACAGCGATGTCAACTGGGAATAGGGATAGTTGTCCAAGGTCGTGTATCCGTCGACGATCCATA
The DNA here is from genome assembly GCA_036390735.1 of Mycobacterium sp. Lineage (GTDB taxonomy): Bacteria > Actinomycetota > Actinomycetes > Mycobacteriales > Mycobacteriaceae > Mycobacterium. The sequence continues at coordinate 1,120 of DASWBF010000606.1, forward strand.
CCATCCGCTTGTTCACGATCGCCGGGTACATCGAGCTGTCGGTGGTCAGCCACGGAGCGACGGCCTGCACACGCTGGGCTGGGTCACGGTTGAACAGAATCCTGCTGTTGTCGCCAATCACATTGGAGAACAGGAAGTTTCGTTCGGCGAACTTCGCCGCGAACACCGTGCGGGAGAGCCAGTCGCCGACCGGCACGCCGCCGGTTCCGCTGTAGGTGTAGTTCTTGGTCTCGGTGTTGTTCTCGTAGTCGTACTCGCGGTCAACGCCACCCTTGCCGACGATCGCGTAATCAGCTGTGGCGCCGGCGATCACCGGCCCGAAATAGATGCGCGGCTGGTCCAGCGGGGCGGGACCTTGAGACTGCACCGCGCCGTTCGCGCCGACGACGTTGACTAGGAACTCGGGGTATCCGCCGTTCTGGTTGGGATCGTTCGCGATTCCACGCACCGTGTTCGCCGGCGACGCGATAAACCCGTTGCCGTGGGTATAGACGGTGTGCCGGTTGATCCAGTCGCGCTGGTTGTCGATCAGCCGGTCGGGGTTGAGTTCACGCGCGGCGACGACATAGTCACGAAGATTGCCGTCCGGGCCTACATAACGGTCGATCGACAGCTGGTCAGGGAAGGTGTAGAAGTTCTTGCCCTGCTGGAACTGCGTGAACGCCGGGCTGATGATCGTCGGGTCCAGCACCCTGATATTGGAGGTCGTAGCCTGGTCGGCGGCCACCTGCTGCGCGGTTGCCGCGGTGTTTCCGCTGTAGTCGCGGTACGTCACCACGTCGTCGGTCAGGCCGTAGGCCTGCCTCGTCGCACGGATACTGCGCTCGATGTAATCCTTTTCCTTCTGCGCCGCATTGGGTTTGACGCTGAACTGCTCGACGATCAATGGCCAGCCCGCGCCGATGATCAACGATGACAGAAGGAGCAACACCAGCCCTATCGCGGGAATCCGCAAGTCACGCAACACGATCGCCGAGAACACGGCGACCGCGCAGATGATCGCGATCGCGAGCAGGATCATCTTGGCGGGCAGCACCGCGTTGATGTCGGTGTAGCCGGCCCCGGTGAACGGCTTGCCGCCGCGGGTGTGCGACAGCAGCTCGAAGCGGTCCAGCCAGTACGCGACGGCCTTGAGCAGCACGAAAATTCCCACAAGCGACACCAGCTGGATTCGGGCGGAGCGGCTCACTGCGCCGGTGCGGCCCGACAGCCGGATGCCGCCGAAGATGTAGTGGCTGACGAGGTTTGCCAACAGCGCGAGGAACACCGCGACGAACAGGTAGCTCAGCACCAGCCGATAGAACGGCAGGTCGAACGCGTAGAACCCGAGGTCCCTGCCGAATTGCGGGTCGGCGACGCCGAAGTCACCGCCGTGCAGGAACAACTGCACGCGGGCCCAGTAGCTCTGCGCGATGAAGCCGGCGAACAGGCCGATGACTGCCGGGATGCCGATGCCGAACAGCCGCAACCGCGTCATCACGGCGGTGCGATAGCGTGCCACCGGGTCGTTGGGGCCGTTCGCGGGCACGAACACCGGCCGCGTGCGATACGCCAGCGCCAGCCCGGCATACACGATGGCCCCGACCAGCAGCCCCGCGACGAAGAACACCACGAGCCTGGTCCACAGCACCGTCGTGAAGACCGACCGATAGCCCAGCTCCCCGAACCACAGCCAGTCGACGTACGTGTCGATGAACCGAGGCCCCACCAGCAGCAACGCGACGACAACGAGCGCGACGGCGATCAGAATTCGGCTGCGCCTGGTCAGCTTGGGCATCCTGGCGGACGGCC
>DASWBF010000607.1:0-8301 GCA_036390735.1 Mycobacterium sp.
CCCAAGCCGGACCCACACAGAAGCCGGAAGAGCCGTTTTTTACACCACGTTCACGCTGGTCCTAGTCATCGAAAGCGACCAGGCGTTGGGTGAGATCGACGCGAGAGCAGGCCCAGTCAGGACCTCTGCCTGCGCTGCGCCGACCTGCATCGCAGCGACCACGACTCGGCTTGGCCGGCGGTCGCCGCACAGCTGCGGGACACCGTCGGCACCGCCGACCGGGCGACCGTGCTGGCCACCGCCGCTCTCGCGGTGAACCAGGTCGACCGGGTGCTGCGCGCGATCCGCGGTGAGGGGCTGGCTTGTCCGGGGCCGCCGCCGACACTGGACACGACGCTGGAGTTCGACGTCGACGCGAGCTCGATCGTCGCGCGGCGCTGGGCGCGGCACCCGCGGTGCTCCTGTTGAAAACGTTTGTTGCCACTTCGTTGCGGGGGCGTTTGCGCGGTCGGGGATGATGGTGAGGTGGCTGACATCAAACGCAGGGGCGCCGCCCGCAACGCGAAGCTCGCAGGCCTTGGTGCCGGCATGGCCGGCCGGGCTGCGCTGGGCTTCGGGAAGCGGCTGACCGGCAAGTCGAAAGACGAGGTCAACGCCGAGCTGATGGACAAGGCCGCCCAGCAGTTGTTCACCGTTCTGGGTGAGCTCAAGGGCGGGGCGATGAAGGTCGGCCAGGCGCTGTCGGTGATGGAAGCCGCAATTCCCGAGCGGTACGGCAGGCCGTACCGCGAGGCGCTGACCAAACTGCAGAAGGACGCGCCGCCGCTGCCGGCGGCCAAGGTGCACCGGGTGCTCGATCAGCAGCTCGGCACCAAGTGGCGCGAGCGGTTCCTGTCGTTCGACGACACCCCGGCGGCGTCGGCGAGCATCGGCCAGGTGCACAAGGCGGTCTTTCACGACGGCCGCGAGGTCGCGGTGAAGATCCAGTACCCCGGCGCCGACGAGGCGTTGCGCGCGGACCTGAAGACCATGCAGCGCATGGTCGGCGTGCTCAAGCAGCTCTCCCCCGGCGCCGACGTGGACGGCGTGGTCGACGAGCTGATCGAGCGCGCTGAGATGGAGCTCGACTACCGGCTCGAGGCCGAAAATCAGCGGGCGTTCGCCAAGGCCTACGAAGGCGATCCGAAGTTTCTGATCCCGCACATCGTGGCGAGCGCGCCGAAGGTGTTGGTCGCCGAGTGGATCGAAGGCATCCCGATGTCGCAGATCATTCGCAGCGGGACCGTCGAACAACGCGATCTGATGGGCACGCTGCTGGCCGAGCTGACCTACAGCGCACCGAAGCGCCTCGAGATGATGCACGGCGACGCGCATCCCGGCAACTTCATGCTGATGGCTGACGGCAAGATGGGTGTCATCGACTTCGGCGCGGTCGCGCCGCTGCCGGGCGGGCTGCCGATCGAGCTGGGCCACATGCTGCGCTACGCCCTGGACAAGGACTACGACAACCTCGCGGCGACGATGGAAAAGATCGGCTTCATCCAGCCCGGCGAGAAGGTCCCAGTGCGCGAAATCGACGAAATGCTGTGCCAATACGTCGAGCCCGTGCAGGCCGAAGTGTTCCACTTCACGCGCAAATGGCTGCAGAGGATGACCGCCGTTCAGATGGACAAGTCGGTCGCCCAGATCAAGACGGCACGTCAGCTCGACGTGCCGCCCAAGCTGGCGATCCCGATGCGGGTGATTGCGTCGAACGTGGCGATCGCGTGCCAGCTCGACGCGCGTGTGCCGATAAAATCCATTGCGCTGCAATACATTCCGGGCTTCGTCGACGCAGCCTAAATCGGTCGTCGAGATCTGCACCAGGGCTGCGGAGATTTCAGAATCGCAGCCCTGGTGCAGAATTCGGCGGGTCACGCGGCCGCAGCTTGCTTGCGCGGGCGTCCGCGCGGGCGCTTGCGGGCCACCACGACACCGCGGTCGAAGATCTGGCCACCCCACACGCCCCACGGCTCTTCGCGTTCCAGCGCCGCCTGAAGGCACTGACGCCGGATCGGGCAGTCGGCGCACAGCTGCTTCGCGCGTTCGAGGTCGTCGGGGTTTTCGGCGAACCACAGGTCGGGATCGCCTACATGACAGGGCAGTTCGGTCCAGACTCTCGCCCGGCACGTCGAGAGCGACATGTCCGTTCACCTGCTTCCTGGTCGTTGTCCGTCAGTTGTCTGCTAGCGGATCTGTGACCAGGTGTTTCCCGTTAGAAAAGGCCACGGATCCTTGGTGACTTTGGTCCGTGGCCTTGGGATGTGGGGCTGTCTAGTCGATGCCCCCGTCCACGAACCCAGTCGCGGTGCGGCGCTTGCGCTGCGCGGGCGCCGCCGGCGCGGTCGCATGCGCCGACGCGGCGGCGTGCGCGGTCCACGTGGCAGCCGGGAGAGCCCGAGCGGCGCCGGCAACGCGCATGCCTACCGCGAAAATGTTCATGTTCTTCATGATCGGGCCCTCCTCTCGTCAACTCACAGTGATGCGGTCTCGACGGTAAAGCCTAACAGCCGTTTCCCACAACCCATTTTTGACCTGCGGTGATGTCGCCCTCGTAGTGCCGCGACCGTGCGCTGTTGTACATCGCACCACGGCGCGTCAGGGTACAAACGCGCACCCTCGCGCGAAAGGCTATGTCGCGCGGGCGCGGACGAGGGCGAGCACGTCGGGACCAAACTGCTCGAGCTTGCGCGCGCCGATGCCGGGGATCCCCACCAGCGCGTCGTCGTCGGCGGGCAGTTGCTCGGCGATCGCGATCAACGTGTTGTCGGTGAACACCACGAACGCGGGTACGGCCATCGCGGTGGCGGTGCGCAGCCGCCACTCCTTGAGTTGCTTGAGGAGCTCCTCGTCGATGTCGGCGGGGCAGTTCTCGCAGCGGCGCAACATGATTGCGGCGGGCGTGGAAAGCCCCGCGTTGCAAATCCGGCAGCGCGGTGCCGACCCGCGGGCGCGCCGCGGCTTGTGCGCCGCGACGGCGTCGGACTTCGTGTGCGGAGCGATGCCTGCCAGAAATCGCGACGGCCGGCGGTTCTGCCGTCCACCCGCGGTGCGCGCCAACGCCCAGCTCAGCGCCAAATGCACACGCGCCCTTGTGATTCCGACGTACAGCAGCCGGCGCTCCTCCTCGACGGCCTCGCTGTCGGGACCGTGGCCCAGCGCGTGCGAGATCGGCAGCGTGCCGTCGGCCAACCCGACGAGAAACACCGCGTCCCACTCCAGCCCCTTGGCGGCGTGCAGCGACGCCAGCGTCACACCCTGGACCACCGGCGGGTGCCGCGCGTCAGCGCGCAGCCGCAACTCGGCGAGCAGGCCCGGCAGGTCGAGGCCTGGTCGGCGGGCCACCTCGTCGTCGACGAGTTCGGCCAGCGCGCCCAGCGCCTCCCAGCGCTCTCGCGCCCGCGCCCCGGCAGGGGCTGTCTGCGTCAGGCCGAGCGGCTCGAGCAGCTCGCGTACCAAAGCCGGCAACCCCGAATCCTCGGCGATGCCGCGCTCGGCCGCGCGGTGCAGGGCCAGCAGTGCCTGCCGAATCTCCTGGCGCGTGAAGAATCCTTCGCCGCCGCGCACTTGAAACGGCACGCCTGCCTCGGTGAGCGCCTCCTCGTACACCTCCGACTGGGCGTTGATCCGGTACAGCACCGCGATTTCCGGTGCCGGCGTGCCGGACGCGATCAGCGCCGAGATCTTGGATGCGACGGCGCCGGCCTCGGCGACCTCGTCGGCGTACTCGGCGAAGGACGGGGTGGGGCCGGGGTCCCGTTGGCCGACCAGATGCAGCTTGCTGCCCGCGACGCGCCCACGAGCGGCGGCGATGACCCGGTTGGCCAGCGACACCACCTGCGGCGTGGACCGGTAGTCGCGCTCGAGCCGCACGATCGCCGCGTCGGGAAACCGAAGGGCAAAGTCAAGCAAGAAACGAGGGGTGGCGCCGGTGAACGAGTAGATGGTCTGGTTCGCGTCACCGACCACGGTCAGGTCGTCACGCTCCCCCAGCCATGCGGTGAGCACCCGTTGCTGCAGCGGGGTGACGTCCTGGTATTCGTCGACGACGAAGCAGCGGTACCTGTCGCGGAACTCCTGGGCGACGCCCGAATCGCTTTCGATCGCGGCGGCAGTGTGCAGCAGCAGATCGTCGAAGTCGAGCAGCACCACGCCGTCGCGCCGGGTCTTGGCCGTCTCGTATCCCGCGTACACGTCGGCCACCTTGCCAGCGTCCAGGGGCGTTTCCCGGGCGGCGTCTGCGACCGCGTCGGCGTAGGACTCGGGGCTGATGAGCGACGCCTTCGCCCATTCGATTTCGCCTGCCACGTCGCGGACATCGTCGGTGGACAGCTGCAGTCCCAGCCGGGAAGCCGCCTGCGCCACGATCGCGAACTTGCTGTCGAGGAGCTTCCAGCCGGTGTCACCGACGACGCGCGGCCAGAAGTACTGGAGCTGGCGGCGGGCCGCGGCGTGGAAGGTGACGGCCTGCACCGAGCCCGTGCCGACCCCGTCGTCAAGCTCACGCAGCCGGTTTCGCATCTCGCCCGCCGCACGCTGGGTGAACGTCACGGCCAGCACCTGGCCGGGCGCGACGTGACCAGTCGCGACCAGGTGCGCGATCCGGCGTGTGATGGTGCGGGTCTTGCCGGTGCCGGCGCCAGCCAGCACACACAGCGGCCCGCGCGGCGCCAGCACGGCCTCGCGCTGCTCGTCGTCAAGGCCTTCCAACGAAGCGCTGACGACCGGCATGGTGCCCATCATGGCAGCAGGCCATGACAATCCCGCTGCGGGAACCGCCGCGGGCGGCGCGTTCCGGACGCGAGGAGGACAAACGGGCTTGGTTAGATCGAGTCATGACAGGTGCGTCGTTGACCATGTACACCACCAGCTGGTGCGGCTACTGCGTTCGGCTCAAGACCGTCCTGAAGGCCAATGGCATTGCCTACGAGGAGATCAACATCGACCAGGATCCGGCGGCCGCGCAGTTCGTCAGCTCCATCAACAACGGCAACCGGACGGTGCCGACCGTGAAGTTCGCCGACGGGTCAACTCTGACCAACCCGAGCGCGGCGCAGGTGAAGCAGAAGCTGGCCCAACTGGCGAATTAGCAGCCCGAAAGATGACTAGCTTGCGTACGCCCAGGACTCGATGATCTCCCGGGCGATCGAAATCGACCCGGGCAGCAGCAGCCGCGACCGCGAGGCGGTGCTGCCCCAGTCGCCCTCAGCCAGCGCCTCACGAACTTCGGCGCGGGTGAACCAGGCGGCCTCGGCGATCTCGCCGTCGTTGAACGAGAACTGTTCGTCCGGGTCGCCGATCGCATGGAATCCGACCATCAGCGACCGCGGGAAGGGCCACGGTTGGCTTCCGAGGTAGCGGACGTCACGCACGTGTAGCCCGATCTCTTCGGCGATCTCGCGCACCACGCACGACTCGAACGACTCGCCGGCCTCGACGAACCCGGCCAGCAGCGAGAACAGCCGCTGCGGCCACACGGTCTGCCGGGCGAGCACCGCGCGATCGCCGCCATCGTGGACCAGGCAGATCACCGCTGGGTCGATACGCGGGAACTCCTCGTGGCCGCTGACGGGATCGACGCGACCCCAGCCGGCCTTGATGGGTTTGGTGAGTGCGCCGTTCACCGGACTGAACATTGCGCTCTCATGCCAGTTCAACAACGTGGTGGCGGTCGCGACGAGCTGCGCGCTGACGTCGTCGAACACCTGCCCGGCTCGGCGAAGGTCGAGCACTTCGAGGTCGTCGTGACCGTCCGGCGGTGCCAGCGGCGCGCGAATTGCCCAGCAATGCCGTCCGTCCGGCAGCCGGCCGAGGAACACGGCGTCGGACGGCGGCTTGTCGCCGAGACCGTTCGCGTCACCGAGTACCGCCCGGCCGGCGGAGATCAGCACCCGGTTGCGCGAATCCACCCGCAGCACTGCCGCATCGGGCCACCCCGCGAGTGCGGCGTCGATGTCGGTGCGCAGCTGATCGGAGCGGTCGGCGCCGACTCGGGCGAGCAGCGGGACGTTGCGGAGTTCGAACATCGTCAGTCCCCCGTCGCTTCGTCCCCCGCAAGCGGGAGGTACACCCACTGCCCGATCAGTGATCGGCGCTGCGCACGTACAGCAGCCGGTCGCCGGGCTCGATCGCGTCGACTTCGGGCGAGTCGACGCGCAGCAGCTGACCGTTGCGCACCACGCCGAGCACCATGTCGGCCAGGTGCCGCGCCGACCCGCCGACCTCCTTGCGTTCGACCTCGCGCTCGGCGATCGCAAACCCTTCCTCGGGCGTCAGCAGGTCTTCCATCATCTCGACAACGCTCGGAGTGGATGTCGCGATGCCGAGCAGCCTGCCTGCCGTCTCCGAGGACACGACGACGGAGTCGGCGCCGGATTGCCTTAGTAGGTGGCGGTTTTCGGCTTCGCGCACAGAGGCGACGATCTTGGCCTTCGGGGCGAGCTCGCGTGCGGTGAGCGTGACGAGAACCGCGGTGTCGTCGCGGTTGGTGGCGACGACGATCGACGCGGCGTGCTGCGCCCCCGCCAGCCGCAGCACGTCGGACTTCGACGCGTTGCCGTGGACGGTGACGAGCCCGTTGGCGGCGGCTTGCTCAAGCGCGGACTGGTCGGTGTCGACGACGACGATCTCGCCGGCCGGCACGCCGTCGCCGATCATCGCGTCGATCGCGGTCCTGCCCTTCGTGCCATAGCCGATCACGATGGTGTGATTGCGCACTCTGTTCCTCCATCGCTGGATCTTCAATGCCTGGCGCGACTGGGTGGTGAGCGTCTCCACCGTGGTGCCGATCAGCACGATCAGGAAGGCGATTCGCAGCGGGGTGATCACCAAGACGTTTACCAGCCTCGCGGATGCTGTGACCGGCGTGATGTCGCCATAGCCGGTCGTCGACAGCGATACGGTCGCGTAGTAGAAGCAGTCCAAGAACGTCAGTCCCCCGCTGCCGGGGGTCACCCCTAGCTCGTTCCGGACATCGCGGTACCCGTCGCGGTCGAGGTAGACGATCAGCACCGCGGCGAACAGCGCCAACAGCGCGTACACCACTCGCCGGAAAATCCGCTGGCCCGGGCTGACGAACTTCTCGGGGATGCGAAGGACGTCCACCAACGCGGCATCGGGCCTCAAGGTCAGGGCGGCCTCGGCGCCGCCGAAGCGGCCCAACCTACCTCTGGCCACGCTGACCCGTCATGATTCGGTTCCCGTAAGGGCCGGTCCGCACGCGCACAATGCTCTCATGACACTGACCACTGACACCGCTTCTGGTAGCACAAGGGCGACTTGGATGGGCGGCATGCTCCTCGGCATGGGCACGCTGCACTTCGTCGCGCCTAAGCCGTTCGACTCGATCATCCCGGCCGAGCTGCCCGGCAGCGCGCGGTTCTACACCTATGCGTCCGGGGTTGGGGAGTTGGGCACGGGCGCGCTGCTGCTGGTGCCGCGCACGCGCCGGCTGGGCGGACTAGCCGCGGCGGCGCTGTTCCTGGCGGTGTTCCCGGGCAATGTCAACATGGTGCGGCTGTGGTGGGACAAGCCATGGCCGATGCAGCTCGTTGCGATCGCGCGGCTGCCGCTGCAGATACCGATGATCACTCAGGCGCTCAAGGTCTGGCGTTCTGAGCCCTGAACTTTAGCCAGCAGCGCGGCCAGGTCGTCCGCGCCGGGCAGGGTCTTTGGGCTGACGGTGCGCCCAGTGCGCACGTAGTGGAATGCGGCCCGCACCTTGGCCTCCGGGCAGCCGGTTAGCGCCGCCCACGCCAGCCGGTACACGGCCAGCTGAACCGCTGCGTGGGCGAGTTCGTCGGCGGTTGACGGCGGTTCGCCGGTTTTCCAGTCCACCACCGTGGCACCGCCGCCCGGGTCGGCGAACACCGCGTCGAGGCGACCGCGCACGACGACCTCGCCGACGGTCATCTCAAACGGCACCTCGACGTCGACCGGGGTGCGTGACGCCCACGGCGACGCGGTGAACGCTTGTTGCAGCCCGGCCAGCCGGTCGGTGTCGGCCTGAGCGGCGTCGACCGCACCGGGCAGGTCGTCGAGGTCGAAAAGCTTCTCCGCACCGTAGAAGCGCTGCACCCACTCGTGAAACGCTGTTCCCAGCAACGCATTCCGGTCAGGATGCACTGGCAGCCTTCGAATCAAGCGCTGCGGTGCACCGACCGGATCGCGGCCCACCTCGACGAGGCTGCTCACCGAAATCTCCGGCGGCAACACTGGCTCCGGCGACACGATCTCTGATCTCTCGGCGAGCAGCGCGTCGACGTCCGCCACCCAACCGTCGGGGTCGTCGTCGGGGGCGCCCGACGCTTCGGCGGCGGCATA
>DASWBF010000608.1:0-6836 GCA_036390735.1 Mycobacterium sp.
CTGCTGCCGGCCGGCGAGGTGGAGGACGCGGAGGACATCGCGCTCCTGGAGGTGCGCGACCTGCTCTTCGCGCGGCTGCTGCAGTACCGGGCATTCAAGCACGTCGCCGAGATGTTCGCGGAGCTGGAGGCCGCCGCCCTGCGCAGCTACCCGCGGGCGGTGTCGCTGGAGGACCGCTTCGCCGATCTGCTGCCCGAGGTGATGTTGGGTGTGGACGCGACGAGTTTCGCCCAGATTGCCGCCACGGCGTTGACGCCTCGGCCGGTGCCGACGGTCGGCATCGAGCACTTGCACGAGACGATGGTCTCGATTCCCGAACAGGCGGGCCAGGTGCTCGCCGCCCTCGAACGCCGCGGGGCGGGGCAGTGGGCGACGTTCTCGGAGCTGATCTCCGACTGCACGGAAGCAATCCAGATCGTCGGGCGGTTCTTGGCGCTGCTCGAGCTGTACCGACTGCGAGCGGTAGCATTCGACCAGTCAGAACCACTTGGTGCGCTCCAGGTTTCGTGGACCGGGGACCGGCCGACAGACGAAGACTTGGTGAAGGCCACTCATGAGTGACGAAATTCCGGATCTGGATCTGGGGATCGAACTGGAGCCTCAGACGCAGCTCGACGACGCCGAGCTGATTGCGGTGTTGGAGGCGCTGCTGCTGGTCGTCGACACTCCGGTGCCCGTCGCGATGCTCGCGACGGTGACACAACAAACCACCGACCGGGTAGGTCCAGCCCTGCAGCAGATGGCTACCGAACTCGCTGACCGGGGGAGCGGCATCGATCTTCGTGAAGCGGGCGGCGGCTGGCGAATGTACACCCGGGCGCGGTTCGCGCCGTACGTGGAGAAGCTGCTGTTGGACGGCGCCCGGTCCAAGTTGACCCGCGCCGCGCTGGAGACGCTGGCGGTGGTGGCATACCGCCAGCCCGTCACGCGGGCCCGGGTGAGCGCGGTCCGCGGCGTCAACGTCGACGCGGTGATGCGCACGCTGCTGGCGCGCGGGCTCATCACCGAGGCGGGCTCGGATCTGGACACCGGTGCGGTGACGTTCGCGACCACTGAGCTGTTCCTCGAGCGGCTCGGGCTGTCGTCGCTGGCGGATTTGCCGGACATCGCGCCGCTGCTGCCCGACATCGACATGATCGACGACATCAGCGAATCACTGGACGCCGAACCGCGTTTCGCACGCCTCAGCCGGGCGCCCGAGGAGCAGATGCCCGATATCGACGTGGACCGGGACTGACGTGTCTTCTGCAGAAGGCATTCGGCTGCAAAAAGTCTTGTCGCAGGCCGGAATTGCGTCGCGCCGCGTCGCCGAACGGATGATCACCGACGGCCGCGTGGAGGTCGACGGGCATGTGGTTACCGAGTTGGGAACCAGGGTGGACCCGCACGTCTCGGTGGTGCGGGTAGACGGCGCACGGGTGATGCTGGACGACACGCTGGTGCACTTGGTGTTGAACAAGCCGCGCGGAATGCACTCGACAATGTCGGACGAGTGGGGGCGGCCGTGCATCGGCGACTTGATCGAGCACCGGGTTCGGGGCAACAAGAAGCTGTTTCACGTGGGGCGGCTCGACGCCGACACCGAAGGGCTGATCCTACTGACCAACGACGGTGAGCTCGCGCACCGGCTGATGCACCCGTCGTATGAGGTGCCCAAGACGTATGTCGCGACGGTAAACGGAGCGGTGCCTCGCGGGCTCGGTAAGGCGCTGCGCGCAGGCGTCGATCTGGAGGACGGGCCGGTCGCCGTCGACGACTTCGCGGTCGTGGACTCGGTTCCGGGCAAGACGATGGTGCGGGTCACATTGCACGAGGGGCGCAAACGAATCGTGCGACGCCTGATGGCGGCGGTGGGGTATCCGGTGCAGTCGTTGGTGCGCACCGAGATCGGCGCGGTGTCGCTGGGCAACCAGCGGTCGGGCAGCATCCGGCCGTTGGGGCGCGACGAGATCGGTGAACTGTACAAGGCGGTAGGGCTGTGAGCACATCACTCACTATCGCGATTGACGGCCCCGCCGGCACCGGAAAGTCCTCCGTCTCAAGAGGTTTGGCGCGAGCGCTGGACGCCCGGTACCTGGACACCGGGGCGATGTACCGGATCATGACGCTGCACATGCTGCGCGCGGGCGTCGACGTCACCGACCCGGATGCCGTTGCCGCGGCGTCATCCGACGTGCCGCTGTCTCTGGGCGATAACCCCGACGAGGATCGTTGCTTCCTTGGGGGAGAGGATGTTGCGCTGCCGATCCGTGGAGACGAGGTGACACGGGCGGTGTCGGCGGTGTCCGCCGTTCCCGCGGTGCGTGAGCGGCTGGTGCAGCTGCAACGACAGCTCGCCGCGGCCGACGGCAGCGTGGTGGTGGAGGGCCGCGACATCGGCACGGTGGTGTTGCCGGACGCGGACGTGAAGTTCTTCCTGACGGCGTCGGCGGAGACGCGTGCGCGTCGGCGCAACGACCAGAACATCGGCAATGGGTTGGGGGACGACTACGACGCCGTGCTGGCCGATGTGCGCCGGCGCGATCACCTGGAGTCCACGCGTGCGGTGTCCCCTCTCCGACCGGCGGACGACGCGATCGTCGTCGACACCAGCGACATGACCGAGGCCGAAGTGGTTGCGCACCTGGTTGACGTCGTCCAACAGCGGGCGCGGGCGCTGCGATGAGTGACGGCACCTGGATCGACGAAAGCGACTGGGAAATAAGCGAAGACGCTGACGTTGAGGCGGAGGTCGACGCTGCGCCGCCTCCGGTCGTGGCGGTGGTCGGCCGCCCGAACGTCGGGAAATCCACGCTCGTCAACAGGATTCTCGGTCGCCGCGAGGCGGTGGTGCAGGACGTGCCCGGGGTCACCCGAGACCGGGTGTCCTACGACGCGCTGTGGACGGGCAGGCGGTTCGTCGTACAAGACACCGGTGGTTGGGAGCCCGACGCTAAAGGGTTGCAGCAGCTGGTCACCGAACAGGCATCGGTGGCGATGCGCACTGCGGACGCGATCGTTCTCGTGGTGGATGCGGTCGTCGGGGCCACCGCGGGGGACGAGGCGGCGGCCAGGACGCTGCGGCGATCGGGGAAGCCAGTCTTCTTAGCGGCCAACAAGGTTGACAACGAACGCGGAGAGGCCGACGCGTCCGAGCTGTGGTCGCTGGGCTTGGGCCAGCCGTATGCGATCAGCGCGATGCACGGTCGGGGGGTGGGGGATCTGCTCGACGACGTGGTGGCGGCGTTGCCGACGGTGTCGGAGAGCGCGGCCACGGGTGGGGGACCGCGCCGGGTCGCGCTGGTGGGCAAGCCGAACGTCGGCAAGAGTTCGCTGCTGAATAAGTTGGCGGGCGATCAGCGGTCGGTGGTGCACGAAGTCGCCGGCACCACGGTCGACCCGGTGGACTCGCTGATCGAGCTGGGCGGAAAGGTGTGGCGGTTCGTCGACACGGCGGGCTTGCGTCGCAAGGTGGGGCAGGCGAGCGGCCACGAGTTCTATGCGTCGGTGCGTACGCACGCCGCGATTGACGCGGCCGAGGTCGTGATCGTGTTGATCGACGCGTCGCAGCCGCTGACCGAACAGGATCAGCGGGTGCTGTCGATGGTGATCGAAGCGGGCCGGGCGCTGGTGCTGGCGTTCAACAAGTGGGACCTGGTCGACGAGGACCGGCGGGACCTGTTGGAGCGCGAGATCCACCGAGAACTTGTCCAGGTGCAGTGGGCACCGAGGGTCAATATCTCGGCCAAGACCGGGCGGGCCGTGCAGAAGCTGGTGCCCGCGCTGGAGTTGGCGCTGGAGTCGTGGGACACCCGCATCTCGACGGGACGGCTGAACACGTGGCTGAAGGAGGTGGTCGCGGCGACGCCGCCGCCGGTGCGGGGCGGCAAGCAGCCGCGAATCCTGTTCGCCACGCAGGCCACGGCGCGGCCGCCGACGTTCGTTTTGTTCACGACGGGCTTCCTGGAGGCCGGCTACCGGCGGTTCCTGGAGCGGCGGCTGCGTGAGACGTTCGGTTTCGACGGCAGCCCGGTCCGGATCAACGTGCGGATGCGAGAGAAACGCAAGGCGCGGTCGCGGTAAGCCGTGTCCGTCTTCCACATGACCTTGATCGCGCTCGCCGGTGTCGCGGCGGGCGCGATCAACGCGATCGTGGGGTCCGGCACGCTGATCACGTTCCCGACGCTGGTCGCGCTGGGCTATCCGCCGGTGACGTCGACGATGTCGAACGCGGTCGGCCTGGTTGCCGGCAGCGTCTCGGGGACGTGGGGATATCGGCGCGAGCTGCGCGGGCAGTGGCATCGGCTGCGGTGGCAGCTGTTGGCGTCGTTGACGGGCGCCGCATTGGGAGCGTGGCTTCTGCTGCATCTGCCGGAGAAGGTGTTCACCCAGGTGGTGCCGGTGCTGCTCGTCGCGGCGCTGGTGCTCGTCGTGATCGGTCCGAGGATTCAGGCGTGGGCGAGCCGTCGGTCGGAGGCAGCCGGCCATCCACCCGACCATCTGCCTCCTGGCCGGATGGCGGCGTTGGTGGCGCTGACCTTCGCGGTGGGCGTCTACGGCGGGTACTTCACGGCAGCGCAGGGCATCCTGCTGATGGGGGTGATGGGCGCGCTGCTGCCGGAGGATGTGCAGCGGATGAATGCCGCGAAGAACTTGCTGGCGATGGTGGTGAATATCGTTGCGGCGCTTGCTTATACATTGGTGGCGTTCGACCGGATCAGCTGGTTGGCGGCGGGACTGATTGCGGTGGGTGCGTTGGTGGGCGGCTTCCTCGGCGCGCACTACGGGCGTCGGCTCCCGCCGAATGCGCTGAGGGCGGTCATCGTGGTCGTGGGCCTGATCGGGCTGTACCGGCTGCTGACGATCTGAGCGGCGGCTGCGGTAGGCTTTCGACCTGCCGCCGGCGTCCTTGGGCGGCGACGGGCTGTGGCGCAGTTTGGTAGCGCACTTGACTGGGGGTCAAGTGGTCGCAGGTTCAAATCCTGTCAGCCCGACAACCATTACCGCAGCTCAGAGCCTATCCAACGCGATGAGATGATGCTCTGAAGAAGGCCTGTACGCCAACTCATACGCCAACCAGCCAGACAGGCTTCGCCTGATACCGCCGAGGTGCGTGCGGGCGTAGCGGATTCCGTGCCGACGGGTGCATGCTTCGGTTCTCGACATGCTGATTGCGGAGGTCGTCATGGCGTCACGTCTGGTCAGGGTCAATCCGGTCACGGTCAACGATGTGCTCGATGGGCACGTGAAACTCGACCTGGACTGCCTGGACCGTGTCTACCTGCACGGCTACCTGGCCCAACTGCAGGTGGGCGGGCAGGTGGTGCAGTTCCTGCGGCAGCGCGGTTTCCCGGTCCCGTCGCCGGCGTGTCTGCAGCAGATCGGCGACGGATTCCGCCGGTCGGTCGCCTCGTTCGCCGACGCCAACCACATTCCGGTGGTGCGGTTGAAGTCCACCGACCGCAACATCGACGTGATGCGCCGCTATCTGAGTTCGGCTGCCCGCCAAGGGCGTTCGCAGGTAGCCGCGATCGGGGTGGCGCAGGAGCCGCAGCGGGTGTTCATCGCCCGGCAGCGCAACACCGACCCGGCCAAGCCACCGCAGTTCTCCTTCGACAAGACCGACCGCCGGGTCACCGTCTACTACTTCTACCTGTGGGACACCGATTTCGGTGCGGCGTTCATCAAGGTCTGCACCTACTGCCCGTGGCCGATCAAGGTGTGGGTCAACGGGCACGAATGGGCCAAACGCCAAGCAGCGCAAGCCGGTATCGGGTTCACCGAGTTGTCCAACGGGTTCGCCGACACCGACGATCCCGACGGCCTGCAGGCGATCTGTGACCGTCTCGCACCGGGCACGATCAGCGTGTTCTTCCACCGCTGGCTGGCCCGGCTGCCGCTGCCGTTGGGCCCCGCCGACCGCGACGCCGGCTACTGGTGGGAGCTGTCCATGGCGCAGGTCGAGGTGTCCCGCACGCTGGTGCTCACCCAGCCCCGCTACGCCCGCGGCTTCTTCGAGGCGCTGGTCACCGACAACCTTGACCTGGGCCGCCCGGACACCATCGAGATCATCTTCGACCGGCAGGTCCGCGGCGGTCAGCGTGGCACCGGCGGCGAGTTCAAAACCAAGGTCGTCACCCGCGGCACCGAGGTGACCGTGAACGCCTTCTACAAGCACTCCCGGATCAAGCAGTACCTCAAAGACGGGCGGGCCCTGCGGCTCGAGACCGTAATCAACGCCCCCAACGACCTCGGCTGTCAACGCCGCCTGCACAACCTCGACGAGCTGCAGACCAAAGCCCGTGCGGTCAACGCTCGCGTGTTGCAGGCTGAACGTGTCGGCCAGGGCTGCGTCCTTGCGAATCCAGTCTTCGAGCGGATCGCGCACCCCAGCGTCACCGCGGAGGGGCGGAGAGCTACAGCCATGCGGTTCGGCGACTCTCGGGTCCAAGCCCTGGCCGGCGCCCTGTGTGTCACCGTCGGCGCCGTCACCGGCATCACCAACAGGAGCCTGCGTGCCCTGATGACCGGACTACTCGGCACCACCTACGGCATCGCCCAGGCCAGCTACGATCTGGCCCGATTGCGCCGCAACGGCCTGATCATCCGCCGCCCGCACAGCAACACCTACGACCTGACCGCCGACGGGCTCCGCTTCGCCGTCTTCTACACCAAGGTCCACGACCGCGTCCTCACCCCGCTCTTCGCCGCCGACCAACCCCAGGCACCACCCGAGCTGCGCGCCACACTGCGCACCCTCGACCAGCACATCGATCAACAACTGGCCCACGCCCGCCTACCAGCGGCAGCTTGAAACTCGGCTCAACCGTCGAACCCCTAACGACAAAGGATCCCTA